>CACANS010000015.1 GCA_902533945.1 uncultured Pelagibacteraceae bacterium
ATTATGATTTATAAGTCTTATGAAAATTACAGTAATACAAATATAAACCCTATTTTAATAATTGGATCTGGTCCAGCAGCTATTTCTTTAGCACTACAATTGGAAAAAAATAAAATAAATTCAATAATATTTGAGTCTGGAAATTTTGATTATAATAATGAGTTACAAGAAACTTACAATGGAACTATAAGTGGCAATTACAAAGTAGATTTAACAGGAAGTAGAATTAAACAATTTGGTGGAACTGCCAATGTTTGGGGTAAAAGATGTAGACCTCTCGATGATATAGATATTAAAAATTGGTCTAAAGAAAAAATAAATATAAAAGAATACCAAGCACAATCTGCTAAAGTATTATTTACAGATAATAATTTTCATGATGAAAAACTAAATCAAAATTTTAAACAAATTGTTTTTAAACGATCGCAAATTAATTTTCCGCACTATTATAAAAAAAAAATATTAAATTCTAAATTTATTACTTTGGTTCTAAATTCAAATTTTACTGGTTTTTCTGCTAATAGTGGCTTATTTGAAAAAGCACAATTTATTAATACCTTAAATAATAATTATTTTGAAATTAAGTCCAAATATTTTGTTTTAGCATGTGGTGGAATTGATAATTCTAGATTCTTATTAAAATCAAAAAATCTTGACAATTTACTTGATAAAAGACTTCCTGTTGGGAACTTTTGGATGGGTCATTATAAAGTCTTTTTTGGAGAATTGTTGGCAGATTTCTCTAAACTGAAAAAAATTTTTAATGTTAATAGATATATAAATAACCATGCAATTTTATCTTTTACAGAAAATTTTTTAACTAAAAATAATATTGAAAATATAAGTGTTTTTCTAGAACCAAATCAACTTTCGAAAAATAAATTTAATCATGTAGCCAAAAAAATTTTATGTGTAGCGCCTGAATATACACGACAAATTGTTGAGTTATTTAAAAAAAAACTATTGTGTGGAAGCTCTTTAGAATTTATTTGGGGACAAAAACCAAATATAGAAAATAAAATTACTTTAAAAAAGAATATTTTTGATAAGTTTGGAATTCCTTTAGTTGATTTGAGTTGTAATTATTTTGATGATGATTTTAAAGCTCCAGAATTGTTTTTATTTGAACTCGGAAAATATTTTATTGATAATAACATTGGACGTATTTCCATTACTAATGATATCTTTACAAATAAAAATAATATTATGTGGGAAGGATACCATCATATAGGTGGAACTATTATTGGTGACAATCCAAACTATTCAGTTGTTGATCATAATTTAAAAGTTCACAATACTAAAAACTTATTTGTGGTTGGAAGTTCAGTTTTTTCTCAAGCTGGTCACACTAATCCTACCATGTCAATTGTTCAATTTTCATTAAGACTTGGCGATCATATCAGCAAAATTAATTTTTTTTAGTTTTAAAATCAATACCATACTCTGACCTAGGTCCTTTTCTAAAACCGAATGGACCCGGTATAAATATTGTAATAGGTTTTGTTTCAGGTTTAAGATCTACTCTATGGAATGAATTAGCAGAGCGAAAACCTATATATCCTGCTTTTCTCCAAAATTTTCCCTTTTGCGTAGTTTCCCAATAACCATCTCTTAATATAATTGTGATATATGGACAAAGGTGATTATGAACTCCATCTCCATGATCGTTATCTAACATTTCATGAATTAAAATGTTAAATGGAAACCATTTTGGTCGATGTCTAAATAAAATATAATATCTATTCATCCAAGGTTTTGCTTCATTGTATTTTGGGTGCGATTGACCTCTATCTAAAACTGTTTTTTTACGTCCAATTTTTTCTAAAAATTTTAGTATCATTAATTTAATCTTATTATTGAACTATCTTTTGCTAAATAAAAACTTTTATCCAAAATAATGGGACTTGATATTTTGCCATTATCAATCTTGTAAGCAACTTTTGTTTTCCCTGATATAAAATCAATTAAAAGAAGTCTTCCGTTAGAAGTTGATAAATAGATATAATTTTTTGCAACGATAAAACCTACTGGTAAAATTTTTTTTCTTTTCTTTTTCTTGAATATATCAAATATGTCTGTAGCTCTAACTATGCTGCCAGATTTCTTATCTATAATCACAAGATATCCTTCTAAAGAAACTGTAAAAATTAAATTATCAATAATCGTTGGTCTTACATAAGAATTAATACTTTGTTTCCATTGTATCATTCCTGTTCCTTTATCTAATAAAAAAAACTCATTTTTATTATTTGAAAAAATAATTGAGTTCTTGCTAATGACTAAATCAGAAGCTTTATATGAATAAGCGTCTTGATAAATTGTATTTGGCTGTGTTGAAGTTTGCCAAATTAAATCCCCAGTATTTATATTTACTGCAGTTATATCTCCAATTGAATTATTAAAGAAAATTAAATCATCAGAAATAACTATTGATATTTTTTTTTGAGATCTAATAAATGATTTTTCAGTTTCTAACTTCCATATTAAATCACCATTTTTTAATGAAAAACAATGCAATGTATTATCATAATCAGCCAAATAAATCTTATCGTTAAATATTTTGATTTGTGAATAAAATGAAACAGTATTTTTTTTATCCCATATTAAATTACCATCTTGGACATTTAATTTAAAAATATTTCCCATTGTATCTGCTACTACTAGGTCTTTTTTATAATTTGCAAAAAAAAGTATTGGATTTTGTTTGATTTGATTTTTTTGATAATAATTTTTTTTCCATACTAGTTTTGAATTTTGATTAAAATTTAATATATTACGTTTATTATCAAAAAATATTACACTTTTATTGCCGAATCCTATATCTGGCTCAAATTCATTAAAAGTATTAATTTTGGAAAATTTATATTTAGATATACTTTTTAAATTGCCTTCGAAATTCACCCAACCTTGATTATTTTTTAAATTTATTTCGCTTACAAAGTTTGAATTTATATTAATTTTTATATTGGGGTTTATTTCCTTACTAATTGAATTCTTGGTTTGAAATAATCGATTTATATTTTTATTAGTTTTATAGTTAATTTCTTTAGAGCCAGACCAGAAACTTGATTGTGTATTAAATGAACAGCTGTATATAAAAAAAATAAATATAATTGAAAAAATTCTATTCACTAAAATCTCTTAATATTCTTTTTTTTGCTTCGTTTTTTATTTCAGGATTTGCATTTTCTAAGTTTATAATTTTTTCAAAAAATTCTTTAGATTTTTTTTTTTCTTTTTTATAATAAAAATATTCGCCAAGTAGATGTAATGCATGTGACTTCCAAATACTTTTTGAATTAATTAATGGATTTAGCTGCGTTATTAAAATATTTTCTGGAACAAATTCCGAATTATATAAAGCTTTTTTATATATTATTAAATTTTTAACTTCTTTTTCCAATGAACTATTTTTAATCAATAAATCAAAAAGTTCATTAATTTTATCTCTTGATTGTATAAGTTTATTATCAATTAAAAAATAAAGTGATAGTGGTGCATATGTTTTATCTTTTGAAAGCACAAGTTCAATTAATTCTTTTTTTATTAATGCTGCGTTTTGTGTGTTTTCGTAACTAATTATAAGTCTGTTAAATTTGTTTGATATCTCAATTCTCTTTTTTTTTTGGAATTCTAAAAATAAAAAGAAAGATAAAATTAATATCAAAAATGCTGAAAACAAAATTATCAATAATTTTTTATTATTATTAAAATAAGTTATTATATTTGCTGGTTTCTTCTTGCTGGTATTAATAGGTAATTCTTGTTCCATCTTAGATCATTTTTCTCAAAACATATTGAAGTATTCCCCCATTTTTATAATACTCCAATTCATTGTATGTATCAATTCTACATAATGTTTGAATTTTTTTAACATCTCCTGATATATATTTAATTTCTACCTCAACTTTATCCAAAGGACTTATTCCTTTTTCAATATTTAATATATTGATCAGTTCAGATCCAATCAAACTTAAATTTTTTCTGTTCATTCTGTTAATAAACTCTAACGGTAATATGCCCATTCCAATTAAATTAGATCTATGTATTCTTTCAAAACTTTCTGCTATTACAGCTTTAACTCCTAGTAATTTTGTACCTTTTGCTGCCCAGTCTCTTGATGAACCGGTCCCATACTCTTTCCCCCCTATCACAACTAAATCTGTGTCTCTTTTTTTATATTGCACAACAGCATCATAAATTGGCATAACTTTTCCTTCAGGAAATAACTTGGTAAATCCTCCTTCAGTGCCTGGGGCTATCTCATTTCTAATTCTTATGTTAGCAAAAGTTCCTCTCATCATAACCTCGTGATTGCCTCTCCTTGAACCATATGAATTATAATCTTTTGGTAAAATTTGATGTTTCATAAAATACTCACCAGTTGGACTTTTTTTTTGTATAGATCCTGCAGGAGAAATGTGGTCTGTTGTAACCATGTCTCCTAAAATTAATAATGGTCTTGCGTTTTTTATTTGTTTAAATCCATCTGGTTCATCTGAAAGATTATCAAAAAAAGGGGGTTTTTTAATATAGGTTGATCCTTGGTCCCAATTATAAATACTACTTTTTTTAGTTTTTATTTTTTTCCACTGTGTTGGTCCCTCAGAAATATTTAAATATCTTTTAGTAAACATTTCTGGATTTAATGCTTCTTTTAAAGTTTCCTCTATTAGTTTGTTTGAAGGCCAAATGTCTTTTAAAAAAATATCCTTGCCGTTTTTATCTTTCCCTAAAGGATCTTTGTATAAATCTACTTCCATATGGCCAGCTAAAGCATAAGCAACAACAAGTGGTGGTGAAGCAAGATAGTTTGCTTTTATATGTGGAGAAATACGTCCCTCAAAATTTCTATTACCAGATAAGACAGATACAGCATATAGTTCTTCTTTTTCAATTGCTTGCACAATGTTTTCTGGCAAAGGTCCAGAATTTCCAATACATGTTGTGCATCCATATCCAACTAAATTAAAACCTAATTCGTCTAAGTATTTATTAAGACCTGATTTTTCTAAATAATCAGTGACTACCTTTGATCCTGGTGCTAATGAGGTTTTTACCCAAGGTTTTGTTTTTAAACCTAATTCCACTGCTTTTTTTGCTAGTAAACCTGCTCCAATTAAAACGTTAGGGTTGGATGTATTTGTGCACGATGTTATAGCAGCAATTAATATAGAACCATCTTTAATTTCAAAATCAGTTCCATCTACCTTTGAAATATTTTTTTTTTTTCTTGATGTAGTATTTTCAAATACTTTTTTAAATCCAGATGATGCTTCATTTAATAATACTTTATCTTGAGGTCTTTTTGGACCAGATATTGTTGGAACAAGAGAAGACATATCTAATGAAACGGTATCAGTAAATTCAATATTTTCACTTGCCCACAGTCCCTGTTCTTTGGCATACTTTTCTACAGTAATAACAGAATGTTCATTTCTTCCTGAAAATCTTAAATATTTTAAAGTCTCATCATCAACTGGAAAAAAACCACAAGTAGCACCATACTCTGGTGCCATATTTGCTATAGTTGCTCTATCTGCAAGCGTTAAATTTTTTAAGCCATCTCCGTAAAACTCTACAAATTTTCCAACAACACCCTTATCCCTTAAAATTTTTACAACAGTTAAAACTAAATCAGTAGCTGTAGTTCCTTCTGGCATTTTATTTTTAAACTCGAAACCGATTACTTCTGGAATTAACATTGAAATAGGTTGTCCAAGCATTCCAGCTTCTGCTTCTATTCCGCCAACACCCCAACCAAGGACTGATAATCCATTAACCATAGTTGTGTGACTATCAGTTCCAACTAATGTATCTGGAAATAAATATTCATCATCTTTATATTTTTCTGACCAAACTACTTTTGATAGATACTCTAAATTAACTTGATGACAAATGCCTGTACCTGGAGGTACTATTCGAAAATTATTAAAAGCTTGTTGTCCCCACTTCAAAAAAGAATATCTTTCACCATTTCTTTTAAATTCTATATCTACATTTTTTTCAAATGAGTCAGATTTAGCAGATTGGTCTACTTGGACTGAATGATCTATAACTAGATCAACAGAAGAAAGAGGATTAATAGTATTTGGATCTTTATTTTTTTCTTTAACAGCCTCACGCATTGCTGCTAAGTCTGCAACCGCTGGTATGCCTGTATAATCTTGTAATAAAACTCTTGCAGGTCTATAAGCAATTTCTATTGAAGACTTTTTTTCCTTAATCCAGTTTTTTACTGCTTCTATTTGATCTTTGGTTACAGATAAATCATCCTCATATCTAAGTAAATTTTCTAAAAGAACTTTTAATGATTTTGGTAATTTTGAAATATCTTTTAATCCATTTTTTTCAGCTTCAACTAAGGAATAATACTTATAATTTTTTCCATTTATACTTAGAGATTTTAAGGCTTTATAAGAATTTTTGTTTCCTGGTTTCATAATTTTACATCTTATAGTTTATTTCGGCTAAATTATGAATCAAAATTATAGATAAAATGTTGCAATGCAAGCCAATAACATAGACGACATAACATAATTAAATATCTTAATAAATTTCTCATTTGTCGCAAATCTTCTAAAAAATTTGCCAACAAAAGTCCAAAAAGTGATGCTTATTAAAGCACACAAAAAAGAAACAAGAATAACCCAAAATGAATAATTCATAAAATTACTTCCACTTTCAACATAAGTAGAAACAATAATAATCCCTACAATAACTCCTTTGGGATTTAGAAACTGAAAAAAAAACGTTTCTATAAATTTGACTGGATTTTCCTTTTTATTTTCTTTTACATTTTTCGAAAATGCTATTTTATATGCTAAATAAATTAAAAAAATGGATCCAAAAATTTTTAATATTTCCTGAATTAATGGGTAAAGTTTAAAAATATTAATTAAACCAAAATTTAATATACACACCACTGTAGTAAATCCAAAAATCACACCCAGCATATGCGGAAAAGTTTTTATTACTCCAAAATTAAAACCTGAATAAGATGCTACTATATTATTGGGGCCTGGTGAGCAACTTGTGCCAAGCATGAATAATGATAATGACAAAAGCTCTGGATGCATAAAATTAAGCTATTGGCAAACCGTTTTCTGCTTTTTGAGATGGGTGCAATAAAGTTACTTTACCTTCTTTATCTATTGATCCAAGAATTAAAACTTGTGATAATACTCCAGCTATATTTTTTTCTGGAAAATTACAAATACCTATAACCTGTTTTCCTTTTAAATTTTCCTCATTATAATAATGAGTAATTTGTGCTGAGGATTGTTTAATACCAATTTCATTACCAAAATCAACTTCAACTACCAGTGAAGGCTTTCTTGCTTTCTCATTTTTTTTTACTGAAATTACTGTTCCTAGGCGTATATCTATTTTATCAAATGTTTCGTAGGTTATTTGTTCTTTCATAAAATTAATATATAATTAAAAATACATATGAGTACAGAAAATAATTTGAAGTATCTTTATGAAAATACAATTAAAATCTTATCAGATTTAATTTCATTTAGAACTGTTTCTGGTGAAAATAATGAACAATTAATTGACTACTGTGAAAATATTCTTAAACCTTTGGGCGCCTCATCTTTTAGAACTTTTGATGATCAAAAAAAAAGATTTAATTTATTTTCTACACTTAAAGCAAAGAAAGTTAATGGAAAAAAACCAATCATTCTATCAGGCCATACAGATGTGGTTCCTGTTTCAAAAACTTGGTCGACAGATCCCTTTAAGGCAACTATCAAGAAAGATAAATTATATGGAAGAGGTTCTTGTGACATGAAAGGTTTTATTGCTTGCTCGCTCGCTTATGCACCAATGTTTTCTAAAGCTAATTTAGATAGAGATATTCATTTTTCTTTTACTTTTGATGAAGAAACCGCATGTCAAGGAGCGCCTTTATTAATTGAAGAATTAAAAAAAAGAAATATTAAAAATGGAATATGTATTGTTGGAGAACCAACAAATATGAAAATTATTGATGCTCATAAGGGTTGCTATGAGTACACTACACATTTTCAAGGTTTAGCAGGACATGGTTCTGCTCCTGACAAAGGAGTTAATGCAGTTGAGTATGCAGTTAAATTTGTTAATAAATTATTAGAATTAAGAGAAATGCTAAAATCTAAAGCCCCAAAAGATTCTATTTTTGATCCTCCATATACAACTTTGCAAATTGGAGGAATGGAAGGCGGAATTGCTAGAAATGTAATTGCGGACAAATGTAAAGTAGATTGGGAACTGAGACCAGTAGTAAAAGATGATGGTATTTTTGTAAATAAAGAAATAGATAAATTTGTTAACGAAAAATTACTTCCAGATATGAAAAAAATTTACCCTTCTTCATCTATTAAAAAAGAAGTTATTGGAGAAATAATTGGATTTTATAGAAATGAAAAATCTGATGCATGTGAATTGATTTCTAATATTACAGGAGATAATTCAAGAAACGTTGTCTCTTTTGGAACTGAAGCTGGATTATTTCAAGAAATAGGTATAAGCACAGTAGTTTGTGGTCCGGGGTCTATAGAACAAGCTCACAAGGTTGATGAATTTATTGAGCTGAGTCAGATCAAAAAATGTTTAGAATTATTAGAAGGAATTAAAAATAAATCTATTTTAAACTAATAATAATTTGTTAAGAGAATAAATTTAATTTATAATTTTGTATGCCCAAAAAATATCCAAGAAATATGATCGGCTATGGATCAAAAGATCCAAAAATAATATGGCCTAACAAAGCAAAGTTAGCACTTCAAATTGTTTTAAATTATGAAGAAGGAGCAGAAAATAACATTCTTCATGGTGATAAATACTCTGAAACTTTTTTATCAGAAATAATTGGTGCCACACCAATAAAAGGAAGGCACATTAATATGGAATCTTTTTATGAGTATGGATCTAAAAGAGGTTTTTGGAGATTACATAAATTATTTCAGGAGAAAAAAATACCAATAACTATATTTGGTGTAGCAATGGCTCTTGAAAGAAATCCTGATATTTGTGAAGCAATTAAAAAATCAAATTATGAAGTAGCTTGTCACGGTTGGAGATGGATTGATTATCAAAATATAAAAAAATCTACAGAAAAAAAACATATGAAAAAGGCTATTAAAACAATGAAAAAAATTTTTGGTAGTCGCCCGCTAGGATGGTATACAGGTAGATGCAGTCCAAATACCCGTGAATTAGTTTTTGATGATGGTGGTTTTTTGTATGATAGTGACTCTTATAGTGATGATTTGCCTTACTGGGAATTTAAAAAAAATAAAAAACAACTTATTGTACCGTATACACTAGACAACAATGATATGAGATTTGCTACAAATCAAGGATTTAACAGTGGAGATCAATTTTATACATACTTAAAAGATAGTTTTGACTCTCTTTATGAAGAAGGAAAAACTAGCCCAAAAATGATGTCTGTTGGATTGCATTGTAGACTAATTGGAAGACCTGGAAGAATTCAATCTTTAAAAAAGTTTTTAGATTATGTTTTAAAATTTAATGACGTATGGATTTGTAAAAGGATTGATATCGCAAGACATTGGATTAAAAATTATTCAAACATATAGTTGTTATGAAAAAAAAAAATATTATTTACCAAAATGGTTTAGTCGACTTAGCACAAGCAAGACTTGGGTCTAAAATTGTTTATAGAACTGATGAATTTTTTGCACCTGCTAAACGAATTATTAATCCTTGGCCACCTGTATTCAAAGAAGGTGTATTTGATAAACACGGTAAATGGATGGATGGATGGGAAACAAGAAGAAAAAGATCAAAAGGTCACGACTTTTTAATTTTAAAACTTGGAAAGCCAGGTATAATTAAAAAAATCGATGTAGATACTTCTTACTTCTCAGGAAATCACCCTGATAAAGTTTCTTTACAGGCTTGTTTTAGTAATAAAATAATACCTCATAAAAAAACAAAATGGATTACAATAATTAAAAAAAGCCCCACAAAAGCTAATTCTCATCATTTTTTTAATGTAAAAAATAAAAATTTTTTTACACATATAAAATTGAATATTTTTCCTGATGGAGGTGTTGCAAGAATACGTATATATGGATTAATGAAAATTAAAAAAAAATTTGGAAAAAAAATGCATAACTTAACTTCAGTTATAAATGGAGCAATACCAATTGCTTGTAACAATGAACATTTTGGAAGAGCAGAAAATATTCTTGCACCAGGAATTGGTAAAAATATGGGAGATGGCTGGGAAACAAGAAGAAGTAGAGGTAAAAATTTTGATTGGATTATAATTAAATGTGCTGCACCAGGAAAAATTAGAAAGATTCAAATTGACACCCACCATTTCAAAGGAAACTATCCTGACAAATGCTCTATTCAAGCAGCAAACATAAATAAAAAAATTTCTGGAAAGAATATTGTTAAAAATTCTAAAAATTGGAATTTAATTCTAAATAAATCTAAACTGTATGCTCACAAAAAACATAACTTTATAAATAAAATGATGAAAAATAGAAAAGTAAACTATATAAGAATTAACATTTTCCCAGACGGAGGAATATCAAGAATAAGAGCATTTGGAAAAGTAGAATGATAGAAAAAATTATAATCCCAAAGAACATTACAAAACAGAATTTTTCTTCTTATGGAGATATAATATCCACTGAAGATGCGACACCAATAGACATAAATGCTGGATATGCAAAACGTTATGATAATCTTGCAAATATTAATACTTCTAAAGAAAATGGAGAATCAATTATCAGTATATTCTCAGCAATCAAACGAACATTCCCAATGAAGATAGATATGATGGAAAAACATCCTTTAGGAAGTCAAGCTTTTATACCAATGAAAGAAACTATCTTTTTAGCATTTGTAGCACCTAGTGGAGATAAGCCTAATTTAGACAAACTTGAGTCATTTATTGTGCCAAAAGGAATTGGTATTAATTATAATCCTGGAATATGGCATTTTCCTTTGATTTCTACTGAGAATATGAATTTTTTAGTAGTAGACAGAAAAGGATCTGGAAATAATTTAATAATAGAAAACTTAGAAGATAAAAAAATTATTTTAAAATATTAAACCCGTCGTAAATAAATACGACGAGTTTAATTTTAAGTTTAAATTATTATTTTCTGTTAGAAATTGCTAAGTGAATAACAGCACCTAAAGCGGCACCAATTATCCATGCATATCCTCCTCCGCCACCTAAGTTAGCGAAGAAATCACTTAAACCACCTGGCAAAATATTTGGCCAAACTGTACCAACAGCAACGTAGCCTGATACTACCCAAGCTAACATTCCCTTTTGGTTAAATCCACCATTGTAATAATATTTACCATTCGGTTTATCTGAAAATAGATCATTAACACTAAGTTTTTCATTTTTAATTACATAGTAATCAACGATCATAATACCAAATACTGGTGCAAGAATTGCTCCTAATGTATTTACAAATGGAAATATACCCATCTGTGTAATCATAGAAACCCATAATCCACCAATAACAAATCCACAAATTGCTGTTATTAGTCCACCAGTTCTGAAATTTATTTTACTTGGCATCAAATTAGCTAAGTCATACGCAGGAGGTATAAAGTTAGCTACCATATTAATACCAACAGTGGCTGCAAAAAATGCAAAAGCTGCAACAACTGTCAAAAGCATGTTGTCAACTTTAGCAACCATATCTGTAGGTTGAGCAACGTACTCGCCGAAAACGGCAATAGTTCCTCCTGTGATCATTAAAGTAATAAAAGAGAAGAAAACTACATTTCCAACTAATCCCCATAAGTTTCCTTTTCTCATTTCTTTGTCATTTTTAACAAATCTAGCAAAGTCACCAAAATTAATTACCACTGCAGCAAAATAACCAACCATAATTGAAAATACAGCAAGAAAAGCACCAAATGATCCTAGTCCTTCAAAACCACCTGTACGCGTTCCCGCAGAAAATATATTTCCAACTTCAGATAGAAGACTCCCTCCAGCTTCAAACCAAATTGATAACATTAAAAGAATCATAACTACATAAACTGCTGGTCCTGCAAAATTTAAAAACTTTCTTATTAGATCAATACCTTGCCAAAAGAGCCATATCTGAAAACCTGAAACAAATATAAACGATATCCACATTATATTAGTCATTCCTAAAAAGTTTCCTGTTCCTGTATTTCCAGTTATTGCTGAAATTAGCAAAGCTACAGCTGTAGATGCTGCATAAGTTTGCGCTCCATACCAAAACATTGCAACAATACCTCTTGCCATTGCAGGAAAGTTTGCGCCAAATACACCCATACTAACTCTTGCAAAAACTGGATATGGAATTCCATGTTGAACACTTGGTTTACCTGATAAGTTAACTAGCCACATAATAAAAAAACCAGCTGCAATTAATGCAAGAAAAACTGCCCAGCCATTTAATCCTGAAGCTATAAATAGTGATGCTGCTAATGTATATCCAAATAAACTTTGAACATCATTTGCCCACACGTTGAAGATTTCAAACCAACCCCATTTCTTTTGCGATTTTTGAGTTGGAGCCAAATCTTTGTTATATAATTTAGAAGATTTACTCATATCTCTCCTCCTTCTTCCTTTTTAATTAATTAATTTAAACGGTAGTATTTTTTTAAATATTGTAAAGAATGTTTTTAAAGATTTCTAGTTGATACTATTTTAAAGGAAAATTTAACCCAAAATGTACATAGAGAACAAACGTTAATATTTTAATTCCATCCACCAACAGTTTTAAGTTCCAAAAATTCTATAAGACCTTCTGTGCCAGCTTCTCTTCCAATTCCAGAATGTTTATATCCTCCAAAAGGAGAGGCTACTGCTATACCAACTCCATTTACATCTACCATCCCAGATCTAAGCTTTCTTGCAACTCTTTTGATTTTCTCTTTGTCTTGAGTTTGAATATAATTTGTTAAACCATATGGAGTATCATTTGCTATTGAAATAGCTTCTTCTTCATTTTCAAAAGGAATTATCGAAAGAACTGGTCCAAAAATTTCAGTTCTTGCAATTTCCATTTGATTATTAACATCTGCAAAAACTGTTGGTTTTACATAGTATCCTTTTTCCAAGCCTTTTGGTTTTCCTGTTCCACCGGCAACTAGTTTTGCACCTTCATCTATTCCTTTTTGAATTAATGTTTGAATTTTATTAAATTGTGTTTCAGAAACTACTGGTCCTATATGATCACCTTCCTTGTCAGGTGAGTCTACTTTAGTATTATTCGCTAACTCTTTTACTTTTTCGACAGTTTCATTGTAAATTGATTTTTCAACAAGCATTCTTGTTGGAGCATTACAGGATTGGCCTGAATTTCTAAAACATCTAAGAACACCCCTAGCTATCGCTTCTGAATCTGCATCTTTAAAAATTATATTTGCTCCCTTACCACCTAATTCTAAACTTATTCTTTTAAAATCTTTTGCAGCATTTTGAGAAATTAATGCACCTGCTCTTGTTGATCCTGTGAATGAAATCATATTGATATCAGGATGACTTGTTAATGCATCGCCAGTTATCGCACCATCGCCATTCACTAAATTAAAAACTCCAGATGGAAATTTAGCTTCATCAATCATTTCTGCAAGTAACATTGATGATAAAGGTGCTATCTCAGATGGTTTTAATACAACTGTACATGCTGATGCTAGTGCAGGAATTACTTTTAAATTAACTTGGTTTATTGGCCAATTCCAAGGAGTAATTAAAGCACAAACACCTTTTGGCTCATATAATAACTTTTGGTTATTTTTTTCATCTCCTAAATCTTTTTCGAAATCAAAATCTTTTAATATATTTTTAAAAGATTTAATATGACTTGCTCCAGTTGCAGCTTGCATTTCTGTTGAAAATTTCATTGGCGCTCCCATTTCTACAGAAATAAGTTTTGCCATTTCAGCCCATCTTTTTTTATAAATTACATATAATTTTTCTAATAATTCTAATCTTTCTTCTTTTTTTGTAAAAGCCCAAGTTTCAAAAGCCTTTTTTGCTGCACTAACAGCTTTATCAACATCTTTTTTGTTACCTAAAGATATTTCTGCGCACGGTTCTTCATTTGACGGATTAATAACTTTATAAGTCTTAGGTTCTGATGGGGAAATCCATTTCCCATCAATATAAAAATTTTTTTTATCTAACATTTCGCAAATTTAACCTATAGTTTTTTATTTGCAAATAAATTTGTTAATTCATAAACTATTGTAGCTGCAGCTAAAGATGTAAGCTCAGCATGATCATAAGCAGGAGCAACCTCTACTACGTCTGCAGAAATTAAATTCATACCAGATAAACCTCTTAATACATTTACTATTTCTCTTGTTGTCATGCCTGCAATCTCAGGTGTGCCAGTTCCAGGTGCGTGCGCTGGATCTAAAACATCAATATCAATTGATAGATATAATGGATTATTACCTACTCTTTTTTTAATTCTTTCAACTATTTTATCAATACCTTCAGTTTGAAAATCATCGCAATGAATTATTTTAAAACCAAAACTTGCATCATTTTTTAAATCTTCCCTACTATAAAGTGGGCCTCTAATTCCAACATGCATTGATGCATCATCCAAAAAAAGGTTTTCTTCTCTTGCTCTTCTAAATGGTGTGCCGTGTGTATACGGTGCTCCAAAATAAGTATCCCATGTATCTAAATGAGCATCGAAATGAACCAGTGCTACAGGTCCTTTATTAATTTTGTTTATTGATCTCAATAATGGAAAAGCAATAGTATGGTCGCCTCCCAAGCTAATTATTGCACCAACCTTTTTTAATAATTCAGTTGCACCTTTTTCAATTTGTTTAATTGCTTCATCGATATTAAATGGATTGCACGCAATATCTCCAGCATCTGCAACTTGTTGTACTTTAAATGGTTCAGCATCATAATTTGGATGATAATTTGTTCTTAGATGTCTTGATGCTTGTCTAATACTTTGTGGCCCAAATCTAGCTCCAGGTCTATAACTAGTTCCAGCATCAAAAGGAATTCCAACTATAGCAACGTCGCAACTTTCAACATCTCTTAACTCTGGTAATCTTGCAAAAGTATTAGGTCCGGCATACCTAGGTACTTTTGTCCCCATAACCGGTTGAATAGGATTTTTGTTTCTCTCTTTTTTCATTTATATTTACCTATGAATTTTTTTAAAGTTATTTTATTTATTCTTTTATTTATTTCACCTTCTAATGCTAACACAATATACAATTTAATCAAAATACCAAACCTGGAAATTTATAAAAATAAATCATCAAATAACGTTAAATATTTAAAAGCTGTAAAACCATTTCAGGTAGGAATAAGAAACGATAATGTAACTTGCTTTAATTCCAAAGATAAAACTATAAATGAAAATTTTAATTTAATAGAGAAAAATTTGAATAGTTATACTTCTAATTTTTTGGAAAAAATTAATTTAAAATATATAGTTCTTTGCGAAAATCTTACAGTTTCAGAAATTAGCTCTGCTGGAGTACCTAATCATAAAATGAGAACTTTGATTATAGATCTAAAATTTAATAAAAATTTTTTTGAGAGAGTAATTCACCATGAAATATTTCATTTGATTTATGATACTCATAGAAATTTATTTAAGGATGATGAATGGAGAAAAATAAACAAAAAAAATTTTAAATATGCTTCATGTTCAACTTGTTCTGATAAATTAAATTTATCTCTTTTGGATAATACAGAAGGTTTTTTAACAGAATATTCAATGACAACTCCGTCTGAAGATATGGCTGAAGTGTTCTCATTTTTAATTGCGAAAAAAAAAATAATTAAAAATAAAGCTCTAAATGATCTGATTTTAAATAAAAAAATTTCTTATATAAAAAAAAAAATATTAAAAATTGATAAAAATTTTAAATTTTAAATATGATTAAAAAAATAAAACAAACAAAATTTGAAAAAATTTTAATTATATTTACACTAATTTTAGGAATAGTTAGTTTTGGTTCTTTTGTGCTAATTAAAAATAAATGTTTGTTTGTAAAAAAATATAATCCAGAAAAATTAAAATTTGAGCATCCTGAAAATATTGCTGTACTTAGTGCACCATGTGGAAATGTAATTATAGAACTGTATCCAAATTTATCAACAAATTCTGTTGAAAGATTCAAAATGTTAATTAAATCTGGTCAATATAATAATGTTTCATTTCACCGTGTTATAAAAAATGTTTTGGTTCAGGCTGGAGATTTAAAATTTGGAAAAAAAAATAATTTAAATTATGCATATATAGGAACTGGGAAGTCTGGTTTTGGAACTATAAAGTCAGAACTAAGTGAAGATTTTGAGTTTAAAAAAGGGAGTGTCGCTTTAGCTAGAACAGGTAAAAAAAATACTGAAGATAGCCAATTCTTTATATTACTTAAAGATGCACCATTATTTCAGGGGGAATATACACCTGTTGGAAAAGTTATTTACGGTTTAGAAGTTCTAAAAAAAATTAAATATGCAGAAAAAACTGAATACGTATTAAGACCTGATTTTATTAATACATTTAACATGTTAGTTAATTAATGGTTTGCCAGTTGCAAGTGTATGCTTGATTCTATCTTGTGTTTTTTTCATTTCGATAAGTTTCATAAATGACTCTAATTCCAATTTATATAAATCATCCTCACTCAAAGTTTTATTTATTGTTGTATCCCCTCCACTTAAAACATTAGCTAATTCTTTGCCTACTGTCATACCATGGTCTAAAATAATTTTTTCATTATATAATTTTTCTAAAACTTTTATCATTTTTTCTTTAAGAGGTTTTCCAGATAAATTAAATGTGCTTTCTTTCGGTGGAGTAAATTCTTTATTTTCTTCAATTAACTTTCTTGAGACTTCAAACAAACTATTTCTATTCATCACTTTTTTGTCTTCTGGATTTATAAATTTTAACGGCTCAGCTTCAA
>CACANS010000016.1 GCA_902533945.1 uncultured Pelagibacteraceae bacterium
CAGAAAGAGAAAATTTAAAAATTTCAAAAGAAGAATTAAAAATTTCAAAATCTAATTATCTTCCTTCTTTTGTATTAAGTGGATCAAAAAGCAGAGAAGAAACAAGTAAACTTACAAATAGAGATGGATCTAATGCTACAATTACTAATGTTGATCCAGAAATTAAAACTTTTAAAGTTGAACAAACTCTAGTTGATTTTGGCAGAAGCGCTGATTATGAAAAAAATAAAATTGGAATCGATATTGCTGATGCAAAACTATTAAAAAAAGAGCAAGAAATTCTATACAAAGCAATTGAAGCATATTCAGGTTTAGTTTTGGCAAACAAAAAACTTACAATTAATCAAAGAAACATTAATCTTCTAGAAAGACAAGTTGAAACAGATAATATAAGGCTTGAAAGAGGTCAAATTAGTATTTCAGATTTGGCTCAATCACAATCTTCATTAGCAGGTGCACAAGCACAATATATACAAGCAAAAAATGATTTAATTACATTTAAGTTAAGTTATGAAAATGTAATAGGAAAAAATGCAGATACCAGCAACCTTGAAATAGGACTTAATGCGATAGCAAACATTCCTCTGAGTTTAAATGATTCAATAGACTTGTCTAAAAATAATTCTCCAGATTTAATTATTGCAAAATTAGAATTTAATCAATCAAAACAAGATGTTCAAATAGCGAAATCAGATTTAAAACCATCTGCAGATTTATCTTTCGAAAGAACATATTCAGACGATTTAAGCTCGACAGTTGACGAAAGAGAAAAGGATGTGCTTAAAGCAACAATTACCTGGCCTTTTTTTTCCGGTGGAAAAAATAAAGCAACACTTAATAAAAACAAAAATTTAAAAACAAGAAAAGAATTACTTTTCAAAAGTACCAAAACAACCAATGAAACAAATGTTGCCTCAGCCTGGTCAAATTTACAAACTTCAAAAAGTTTTTTGAATTCAGTTCGTTCTCAAGTTAAATCAGCAGAAATAGCATACGAAGGTATAACAGCTGATTATGAAAGAGGCTCTGGAAGAACAACTTTGGAGGTCATACAATCAAATACTTTGCTATTAAATTCTCAGCTATCTTTAGCAAGTTCAGAACGAAATTATCTTTTGGCACAATACAATCTTCTTAAGGCTATTGGATTATTAAGCAGCAAATACCTAAAACTCCAATAAATTAAGTAGTTTTTACTAATTTAATATTTATATTGCTAATGAGAACAAAATGTGTACATTTAAAAGTATGATTCGATTGTTAAAAAACGTAAAAAAAAAGGCAAAAAATGACTAAAAATAACTTAAAGGTAGTTAAATCTACAAAAAATAAAGAATTGGAAAACAAAGAGAAAAATAAAGCTCTAGAAGCTGCAATTAGTCAAATTACAGATAATTTTGGAAAAGGATCTGTAATGAAACTTGGTCAGCAAACAACAATGGATATTGAGTCCATTTCTACGGGATCTTTGAGTTTGGATTTAGCTTTAGGAATAGGTGGATTGCCTAAGGGCCGGATTATAGAAATATATGGCCCAGAGTCTTCTGGAAAAACGACACTTGCATTACAAGTTGTTGCTGAAGCTCAAAAGGCTGGAGGTATTTGTGGATTTGTAGATGCAGAACACGCTTTAGATCCAGTGTATGCGAAAAAATTAGGAGTAGATACTGAAGAATTGTTAATATCTCAACCTGATACAGGAGAACAGGCTTTAGAGATAACTGATACATTGATTAAATCAGGATCAATTTCTGTATTAGTAATTGACTCAGTTGCAGCTTTGACACCAAGAGCTGAAATTGAAGGAGAAATGGGAGATCATCACGTTGGTCTCCAGTCAAGATTGATGAGTCAAGCTTTAAGAAAATTAACAAGCTCTATTTCACGAACAAATACAATGGTTATTTTTATTAACCAAATAAGAATGAAAATTGGTGTAATGTTTGGAAGTCCCGAAACTACTTCAGGAGGAAATGCATTAAAATTCTACTCATCAGTTAGAATGGATATTAGAAGAATAGGAGCTATTAAAGAAAAAGATGTAATTATAGGAAATTCAACAAGAGTGAAGGTTGTTAAGAATAAGGTTTCACCTCCATTTAAAGTAGTTGAGTTCGATTTAATGTATGGTAAAGGAATTAGCAAATCAGGGGAGCTAATTGACCTTGGTGCAAAGGCAGAAATAGTTGAAAAATCTGGAGCTTGGTATGCATACAAAGGTGAAAAGATTGGCCAAGGAAAAGAAAATGCAAAACTTTACCTTGAACAAAATCCAAAAGCAGCAGCAGAAATTGAAATGGCAATACGAGAAAAAGCAGGGATGATTTCAAAGAAGATTGAAGGAAATCCTATAGAACAGGAAAATGTAAAGCCTGAGTCAAAAGAAGAAATACCATCTAAAAAGAATTAACTTCTAGTTATCTAAAAAGGCGCTTATTTTAAGCGCCTTTTTTCCCTACTGTTATCTAGACATCAAATAAAAAAGCTGTATTTTAAAAATATGGCTGACAAATCACTAAATGAAATAAGAAGTACTTTTCTTAAATATTTTGAGAAAAATAATCATCGGATTATCGATTCAAGCAATTTGGTTCCAAATAATGACCCAACATTAATGTTTGCTAATTCTGGCATGGTTCAATTCAAAAATGTATTTACAGGACTTGAAAAAAGAGACTATCAAAGAGCCACCACTTCTCAAAAGTGTGTTAGAGCGGGAGGAAAACATAATGATTTAGAAAACGTAGGCTATACTCCAAGACATCACACTTTTTTTGAAATGTTAGGAAACTTTTCATTCGGAGATTATTTTAAAGATAGAGGGATTGAATTAGCATGGAATTTAATAACAAAAGATTTTGGTTTAGATAAAAACAAGCTTTATTTTACAGTCTATAACGAAGACGATGAAGCATTAAATCTTTGGAAAAAGATAACAGGACTTGGAGAAGATAGAATAATTAAGATTTCTACTTCTGATAATTTTTGGTCAATGGGAGAAACTGGACCTTGCGGCCCTTGTTCAGAAATATTTTATGATCATGGAGATCATTTAAAAGGAGGTTTACCGGGTACAAAAGATCAAGATGGAGATAGATATATAGAAATTTGGAACTTAGTTTTTATGCAATTTGAGCAGGTTTCAAAAGATAAAAGAATAAATCTGCCAAAACCTTCAGTTGATACCGGTATGGGCTTAGAAAGAATATCTGCATTATTACAAGGTACACATGACAATTATAAAACTGATCACTTTATCAAGTTAATTAATTCAACTGCTGATGCTGTTAAAATAAAACCTAATGACAAAAATATATCAAGTTTCAGAGTTATAGCTGATCACTTAAGAGCAAGCTCTTTCCTGATCGCAGAAGGAGTTCTTCCATCTAACGAAGGTCGAGGATATGTACTTAGAAGAATAATGAGAAGAGGAATGAGACATTCTAATTTTTTAGGATCGAAAGAACCAATATTTTTTAATATTTTTAAAACATTAGTGGAAGAAATGTCAGGAAATTATCCTGAGCTTAAAAGAGCAGAGTCTTTAATAAAAGAAACTTTAAGAGCAGAAGAAGAAAAATTTTTAGTTCTTCTTGAAAGGGGTATGAAAATTTTAAATGAAGAAGTTACTAAAGTAGAAAAAATTCTACCAGGGGAAGTAGCTTTTAAACTTTATGATACTTATGGTTTCCCTTTAGATCTTACCGAAGATATTTTAAAAAGCAAATCATTAACTGTCGACCATAATAAATTTAAATCATTAATGCACCAAAGTAGAGAACTTGCTAAAAAAAATTGGAAAGGTTCAGGCGATAGTTCTATCGATGAAATATGGTTTGGTATTAAAGACAAGTTAGAACCAACTGAATTTTTAGGTTATGAAACAAATCAAGCAGAAGGAATAGTACTTTCTTTAATTAAAGATAATAAAGAAGTAAAAAGTTTAAATAAAGGCGATGAAGCGATGATAATTTTAAATCAAACACCTTTTTATGGAGAGTCAGGAGGTCAGATCGGCGATACTGGATTAATTATTTCTGGTGATTTTAAGTTTGAAGTAAATGATGTTCAGAAAAAACTTGGCGATCTATTTGTTCATTATGGAAAAGTTGAAACTGGATCAGTTAAATTAAATGACAATGTAGAAATGAAAATAGATGTTAAAAGAAGAGAAAATATAAGAGCTTATCATTCAGCTACACATCTACTACATGAGTCTTTAAGAAGAGTTTTAGGTAAGCATGTGATTCAAAAAGGTTCTCTAGTTGCTCCTGATAGATTGCGATTTGATTTTAGCCATATGAAACCAATTTCAAGTGAAGAAATACACAAAATTGAAAAATTTGTTAATCAAATGATTGAAACAAAATCTGATGTAAAAATAAGACTAATGACTCCAAAGGAAGCAGTAGATAATGGCGCTTTAGCATTGTTTGGTGAAAAATATGGTGAAGAAGTAAGGGTCCTATCAATGGGGGATGAGAAAAACAAATATTTTTCAACAGAATTGTGTGGAGGAACTCATGTAAGAAATACTGGTGATATTGGTAAATTTAAAATTGTAAGCCAATCCTCAATTGCTGCAGGTGTTAGAAGAGTTGAGGCTTTAAGAGATAAACAATTAGAGGATTACGAAAATTATGAAAAAGGAGCAAAAAAAGAAAAACATCAAAAGTTTTTTGAAGATTTAAAATTTATAAGAGACAAAATAAAAGCACTAGGTGAAAAACCAAAAGTTACTGATGAAGAAATAAATCTTCAAGAAAATTTAGCTCCAAAAATTAAAATTTTAACAGACCAATTAAATCGTGCACTTGTTAAATCTATTTTAAATGACGCAAAATCAAACAGAATTAAAGATATTAATATCAAAGATTTTATTTTACGTTATCAAGTGATAGATGGGCTAGATACCAAAGAACTTAGAAATATTATAGATGCTGGAAAAAAACAAATAAAAAAAGGTATCGTGATAGCTTTTACAATTGTTGAAAAAAAAGTAGGTGTAGCAGTTGGTGTAACTCAAGATTTAACCACAAAATATGACTCTGTGAATTTAGTAAAAATTGCTTCGGATATATTAGGTGGCAAAGGGGGAGGAGGGCGATCAGACTTTGCTCAAGCAGGTGGTGTCCTAAAAGATAAGATTGAAGATGCTTTTAATAAATTAAAATCTTTAATTTAATTTTTTTTTTAAATTACCATCAATAACATCTAAAAATTGATTAGTTGTTAAATATTTATTTGATGGACTTATAAGAATTGCTAAGTCTTTGGTCATCAATCCACTTTCAACTGTTTCTATACAAACTTTTTCTAATGTTTTTACAAATTTTTTCAATTGCTCATTATTATCTAATTTTGCTCTGTGGTATAAACCTCTTGCCCATGCAAATATTGAAGCGATAGGATTAGTTGAAGTCTCCCTTCCTTGTTGATGTAATCTGTAGTGTCTTGTTACAGTACCGTGTGCAGCTTCTGACTCTATGGTTTTTCCGTCAGGGCTCATTAAAACACTTGTCATAAGTCCAAGAGATCCAAACCCTTGAGCTATAGTATCAGACTGTACATCACCATCATAATTTTTACATGCCCAAATATAGTTTCCATTCCACTTCATAGCACAAGCAACCATATCGTCTATAAGTCTATGTTCGTAAGTAATTTTTCTTTCTTTAAATTTTTCTTTAAATTCTTTTTCATAAACTTCTTCAAATAGATCTTTGAATCTACCATCATATTTTTTGAGAATTGTATTTTTAGTTGAAAGATATACAGGCCATTTTCTATTAAGGCCATAATTCATACAAGCTCTTGCAAAATCTTTTATAGATTGATCTAAATTATACATTGACAATGCAACACCTGGTCCAGGAAAATTATATACCTCAAATTCTTTTTTTTCTTTTCCGTCTTCAGAGGTCCATTTTAATTCTAATTTACCTTTTCCTGGGACTTTAAAATCTGTTGCTCTATATTGGTCTCCGAATGCATGTCTACCTATACATATTGGATTGGTCCAACTTGGAACTAATTTTGGAATATTTTTACACAATATTGGTTCTCTAAAAACAGTTCCTCCTAAAATATTTCTAATTGTACCGTTTGGAGATCTCCACATTTTTTTTAAGTTGAATTCTTTTACTCTATCTTCATCTGGAGTAATAGTTGCACATTTAATTCCGATCCCAATTTTTTTAATTGCTTTGGCACAATCTATTGTTATTTGATCGTTTGTCTTGTCACGATTTTTTATTCCTAAATCGTAGTATTCAATATTTAAATCTAGATAAGGTAAGATTAGTTTGTTTTTTATAAATTTCCATATTACACGAGTCATTTCGTCACCATCTAGTTCTACAATTGGATTTTTTACCTTAATTTTGCTCATATTTAGATATATCTTAATAATTGAATTTAGCTATTTTATATACATATTAATCCAAAATTAGAAATTAGAGAATATTTATGTTTGATAAGATTTTTCCAAAGATCCATAATGAAGGATACAGATTTATTGTTATTTTTTGTGTTTCTACAATCATTCTTTACTTCATAAACGGTTTTTTAGGATTTGTAGGTTTAGTTTTGACAATATGGTGTTACTATTTTTTTAGAGATCCAGAAAGAGTATCAATCCAAGATGACAATTATTTAACAAGTCCCGCTGACGGAGTGGTTTTAAATGTTGAAGATACAAATGGACCAAGTGAACTTGGACTTGAAAATAAAAAATTTAAGAAAATTAGTATATTTATGAATGTTTTTGATTGTCATGTAAATAGATCTCCATGCAAAGGAAAAATTGAAGAAATTTTTTATAAACCAGGAAAATTTATAAATGCATCATTTGATAAAGCTAGCGAAGAAAATGAAAGAAATTTTTATAAAATAAAAAGCACGGATGGAGAAGAAATAATAGTTGTTCAAATAGCAGGATTAATTGCTAGAAGAATAGTAGTGGAAGTATCAAAAGATGAAGAGATAGATCAAGGTGAAAAAATAGGAATGATTAGATTTGGAAGTAGAGCTGATTTATACTTTGAAAACTATAAACCTTTAGTCAAGGTAGATCAAAAAACTATCGCTGGAGAAACATTAATTGCAAAAAGATAAAATGGAAAGGCCTCAAAAAAATTTTAAACTTGTAACCGAAAAAAGAGCAAGAGTAATTTTGCCAAATATTTTCACATTAGTGGGTGTGTGTATTGGTTTAAGTTCAATTAAATTTGCATTTGATGAAAAATTCGAAGTAGCAATTATTGCAATTATTGCAGCAGCAATTATAGATGGTCTAGATGGACGTATTGCCAGACTATTAAAGGGCACATCTAAAGTAGGGAAAGAATTAGATTCTTTGACTGATGTTATTAGTTTTGGTGTTGCCCCAGCTTTTATAATGTATTTTTGGTCACTTAATGCACTTGGAAGAGTAGGTTGGTTAATATGCTTAGCATACGTTGTCTGTGTTGCTTTAAGACTAGCAAGATTTAATGTTAATTCGGAGGCAGAACCATCCTGGAGAGATAATTTCTTTGAGGGCATGCCATCACCTGCCGGCGGTGTATTAGTTTTAACACCTTTAGTTTATAGTCTAAGTGAGTTTAAATTTTTAGAGATTGATTATAATTTAATTGTACCAAGTTTTTTTATTATTATTTCAATTTTATTAATAAGCAAAGTTCCAACTTATTCATTTAAAAAAATTGTTGTTCCACGAAGATTAACTATTTTTTTACTGTTAGCAGTTATTTTATATTTTGGCGTATTGTTAATTTATACTTTTAATGCAATAGTAATTTCATCATTAATTTATATGCTAATGATACCTTTTAGTTATTTTCATTTTAATAAACTAAATAAAAATTCTCAAAAATTATCTAGTTCAGTTGACGATGATGAAGATATTTTATAAATGAAAAAAAACGTAATCGTTTCATTGGCTGATTCAAATTATTTTAATTTATTAAATGAGCTAGTTGAATCAATAAAAAGTTTCAAAGAAAGTGAAAACACTGCTATTTCTATTTTAGATGCAGGCTTAACAAAAGATCAAAAAAATATTTTAAAAGAAAAAGTAGATGAAATTAAAAGTGCAGAGTGGGACATTGAAGTTCCTGCATTTAAAACTAAAGGTAAAGAGTGGCTTAAAAGTCAAGTATCAAGAGCATTTTTGCCAAACTATTTTCCAAATTACGAAAAATATTTGTGGATAGATTGTGATGCCTGGGTTAATGATTGGAAAACAGTAGAGTTATATTTTAAAGCTTGTTCAAATAATAAATTGGGGATTACTCAAACACTGGGACCAGGTTATAAAATTATGTCCAAAGTTAATTGGTTGCTTGGGAAATTTGCAATTATAAAATCACAAAATTTCAAGCATGCTATAAGTTCAAAAATTGGTTTAGAAAAAGCAAGAAAGTTAGCTTTTGCTCCTCATATAAATATTGGTGTCTTTTCTTTAGAAAAAAATTCACAAATATGGAATGTGTGGCAAAAAAATTTAAACCAAACTTTAAAATCAGGAAAAATATTTGGATCAGAAGGTTTAGCAATTAATATGAGTGTTTATATTGATGAAGTAGAAACTGAATTTTTACCATTAAATTGTAATTGGATTGCAAGTAATCTTCTACCAAAATTTGATGAAAAAAATCAAACATTTGTAGAACCATATTTGCCTAACTATAAGATTGGCATCATGCACTTAGCAGCAGGTATTTGGAAAAATGATAAAGATATGAGAATAAACAAAGATTTAAAAGTAGAAATTAATACTCTTGATGGTAAAAAAATTTTAAAAAGTTTAAGATACATTAGCTAATTGAAAAAAAATAAAATTTCTAAAAACTGGATACGCAAACAAAAAAGAGATATTTTTGTAAAACAATCAAAACTTGAAGGTTATAAATCTAGAGCAGTTTATAAACTTAAAGAGATCGATGAAAAGTTTAAAATTTTTAAGAATGGAATGTCTATAATTGATCTAGGTGCTGCACCAGGAAGTTGGTCACAATATTTAAGTAGACATATCAAAAATGCAAAATTATTAGCTATAGACTTAACTGATATTGAAAAAATAGATGGAGTAAAAGTTATAACTGGAGATTTTACTGATGAAGCGAATAAGATAAAAATACATAAATATTTCAAAAAAAAAATTGATGCTGTTATTTCAGACATGGCTCAAAACACTACTGGAAATAAAAATTTGGACTCAATTAATACAGGGGAACTTTGCATAGATGCCCTACTATTTTCAAAAAGCATTCTCAATACAAAAGGTGTGTTTGTTTCAAAAATATTTATGGGATCTACTTTTAAGGAAATTATCGACTCATCAAAAGATATTTTTAAAGAGGTTAACATTTACAAACCTTCAGCCAGCAGGAAAGATTCAAAAGAAAACTATATTATTTGTAAGTTTTTAAAATAGTCTAATTTTTCTTTTTTTGATAAACATGGTACATAACATTAATGAAATTAAAAAATAAAATTACATTTATTAGTATTTTATATTTTACTATTTGTTTTTTTTAATAATGATGCAAATTCAAAAGAAAATTTTTTTGATGAAGCTAAAAATTTATATGAAAAGCAAAAATACGAAAAATCAAAATTTTTATTCCAGAGAAATATAGTTTTCAATCCAAAGCATGCAAAATCATATCTTTATTTAGCTAAAATTTATTTAGAGGAAGAAAACGAGGAAAAACAAGAAAAAAATTTGAATACATCTCTATTGTTAGACCCTAACGATGAAGATGCAATTTATATGCTTATTAATATTAAATTAAAAAAATCTAATTTTTCTAAAGTAAAAGAATTGACTGAAAAATTTGAAGTCGTTTGTTCACTATTATGTAATAAAACTTCCTCGATTAAAACAAGACTGAACGAAATAGAAGCTAAAGAAAAATCTTAATTTAAATTATTTTATAAATAATATGAATAATAAAATTAAAAAAATTATTTTAAAAAAAAATAAACAGAAAATTTTATGTTTAACTTCTTATTCAAAAAATATTACCGAAATTCTAGATCGATTTGTTGATATAATTTTAGTTGGAGATTCATTGGGTTCTGTTTTGTATAATTATAATTCTACAAGAAAGGTTTCTCTTAGAAATATGATTGAACATTCTAAAAGTGTTAGAATGGGTATCAAAAAAAGTTTAATGGTAGTAGATATGCCTTTTCAAACTTATAGAACTAAAAGTGAAGCATTATTTAATGCTAAAAAATTAATTAAATTAACAAAGTGTGATGCTGTAAAACTTGAAGGAGGAAAAAAAATTGTAAATATTGTTGGTTGCTTAATAAAAAATAAGATCCCAGTTATGGGACACATTGGAATACTTCCACAAAGTGTAAAGGGAAAATTTAGATTTAAAGGAAAAAATAAATCAGATAAAAAAAAATTAATTAATGATGCGAAACTATTAGAAAAAAAAGGAGTTTTTTCAATTGTATTAGAATGTATTGAAAGTTCGGCATCAAAAGAAATTACAAAAAATTTAAAAATACCAACTATTGGAATTGGATCATCATCTAATTGTGATGGTCAAGTTTTAGTTACTGATGATATGATAGGATTAAATCCCAATTCTTTTCGTTTTGTAAAAAAATATGGAAATATAAAAAAAAATATAGAAAATTCTGTAAAAAAATTTCGTAATGATGTTTTAAGGAAAAAGTTTCCAAGTAAGAAGCATAGTTTTGTTTATTAAAAAAACCCCAACAAATTTTTTTTTGTTGGGGTTTTTTACGAGTTTTTTATCTTTGTTTTTTTGTCTTAAATTTTCCACCTTTGATTTCTTTTTCTAAAAAAGAACCAAAAGCTTCACCAACATCTGTAAACTCTACACCAGTTGCACCTTCGTAGTTAATAGCTTTTCCTTTAGCTAATAAATCTAAAGCTTTCTTTAACTCACCTGGATAAATTTTCTTACCAGGAGCATTTGCAACAGACATTACATTTTGTTGTATTGTAGATCTGTCAGCTTTTCCACCAGCTTGCATTGCAAGAGTGATTAAAGCAGCAGCATCATAAGACTCACCAGTGTATGGGCCAGAAGAGTCTATACCTGCGGCTTTTGCAACCTTAGTAAACACTCCAGCTCCTTTTCCAGTTGAACCTGGTAATGAACCAAATGATTTATTTAAAGATTTTCCAAATGTATCAGTTAGAGAGTCTCCAATCATTCCATCAGATAAGATGAAAGTATCAAAAGCTCCAGAGTCCAATGAACCTTGGATAATTCCTTTACCGCCTTGATCAAGATAACCGATTACAGCAACAGCATCACCACCTGCAGAAGCTAGTGTCGCAACTTCAGCTGCGTAATCCGCTTTACCATCTTCGTGAGCAGTTACAGCTGTAACTTTAATACCATGATTTTTCACAGCAGCAGCATAAACATCTGCCAAACCTTTTCCGTAGTCATTATTCGTATAAGTAATTGCTACACTTTTAATTTTTCTATCTTTTGTAATATCAGCTAAAATTTGACCACCTCTAGCATCTGATGGAGCAGTTCTAAAGAAATAACCGTTATCTTTAAGATCCGTTAATCCAGGAGATGTTGCAGACGGAGAAATCATAACTACTCCGTTTGGTATAGCAACATTTGTTGCAATCGCACCAGTTACACCCGAACAGTCAGCACCCATGATAGCAACTACACCACCTGATATCAAACCTTCAGCTGCAGAAGTAGCAGCAGCAGAGTCAACACAAGTTGAGTCAGCTCTTTCTACTGATATACTTTTTCCTCCTAGCAAAGAACCTGAATCTGAAGCTTCTTTAAATGCAAGCTCGGCAGACGCTGCCATCGCAGGAGTTAGAGATTCAATAGGACCAGTAAATCCCAAAATGATTCCCATTTTAATATCTGCTAATAAATTTGTTGATATTGTCGAAACAAATAAAAAAGCAGCTAAAACTATTTTTCTCATATTTTTCCCTTAATTGTTAACAATTTATAAAAACAAAATTAAATAGTATTAATTAATAAATTCAATAGAAAATTATCCGCTTATCTCATAGAGAAAGGGTCCATAGTGGGCTTATCTGAGGTATAGTACCATGTTGTTTTAACTCTAGTGTAGTCTTTTATAGAGTCTATTCCAGCTTCTTTACCATAACCACTATCTTTTATTCCGCCAAATGGAGCAGATGGTGAAATTAGTCTATAAGTATTTACAAATGTTATTCCAGCTCTTATTGCTTTTGAAACTCTCATACCTCTTGAAAAGTCACTAGTATAAACACCAGAGGATAATCCATATTGATTATCATTCATTTTATTTATTACTTCTTCTTCAGTTTCAAATTTCATTACAGATAATATTGGTCCAAAAAGTTCATTTTCTGCAGAAGGAAGATTGTGATTATCACACTCAATAATAGTTGGAGGAAAATAATACCCTTCATTTGAAAAAGAATGTCTTTTGCCTCCACATTTAATTTTTCCTCCCTGTTCTACTGTCAACTTAATATTTTTTTCAATTATTTCTAATTGCTTAAAATTACTGATTGGTCCCATTTCACTTTCAGGATCCATTGGTGCACCAATTTTTATTTTTTCTGCTCTTTCTGCAAGCTTATCTAGAAATTCATTATAAATTCCTTTTTGTAAATAAAGTCTTGAACCAGCAATACAACTTTGGCCACTTGCACCAAAAATTCCTGCAGTAATTCCATTTATTGCATTTTCTTGATGTGCATCTTCAAATACTGCTACAGGACTTTTTCCTCCAAGTTCCAAACTTACCTCAGATAAATTTTCAGCTGAATTTCTTATTATGTGTCTCGCAGTTTCCGGGCCACCTGTAAAAGCAATTTTTTCAACTAGATTATGTGTTGTTAGAGCTTTTCCACATGGATCTCCAAAACCTGTTATTACATTTACCACTCCTTTTGGGATTCCGGTTTCTTCTACAAGTTTTGCAAACTCAAACAATACAGCAGGGGCCAACTCTGAAGATTTAATCACAACAGTATTTCCCATTGCTAGGGCAGGTGCTAATTTTGTTACTGTTAATAACATTTGTGAATTCCAAGGAATAATCGCAGCTATAACACCTATAGGTACTCTCGTAGTTATTGCTTGAATATTTGGTTTATCTATAGGTAAAACTGTTCCTTCGACTTTATCTGCCATTCCTGCATAATAGTCATAATATTCTGCAATATAGTTTGCTTGTTTTTTTGTTTCTCTAAATAACTTTCCAGTATCAATTGTTTCAATTTCTCCAAGTAACTCAGCATTCTCTCTAAGCTTATCTGAAATTGCTCTTAAATATTTACCTCTTTCTCTTGGCAACAACTTTGGCCATTCTCCTTCAAATGCTTTTTGTGCTGCTTTCACCGCTCTATCAACATCATTTGCACTTGCTTCAGGAACTTCTGCCCATGGTTTATTATTTTCTGGATTTAAAGTTTCAAAAGTTTTTTTAGTATCAGAATCTACCCATTCTCCATCGATATACATTTTATATTGCTTAAGTTTAGTCATTTTTTATATGTTCCTTAATAGCGTTATTTACATCATCTGCACACTCAATACTACAGAGATGTTTTCCATTGCTTACTATTTTAACTTTAGAATTAGCGATTTTTTTACTTAAATTTTTAGACATCTCAGGAGTTGATCCAATATCATTTTCTCCAGTCATAATTAATGTTTTAGCTTTTATATTTTCAAATATTTCATTATCTTGGTGCTTAACGAATAGTTCATAAACTTTTAAGAAATTTTCCATATTATTTTCTTCAAGCATAGAACAAATTTTTTCATAAATATTTGGATTTTTATTTATATAATTATCTGTAAACCATCTCTTAAGTGCTTGTTTTGATAAAGATCTACTTTTTTTCGATAATTCAAATCTATCATTTACTATTTGTTGTTGTTCATTACTTCTTTGAAACACTGAGCAAAGTAAAGTTAAAGACCCTAGTCTATTATTGTATTTTGAGGCAAAATTTCTTGCTATTAATGAACCAATTGAAAAACCGACTAAATGTATTTTTTCAAATTTTAATTCATCAATTAAATTTAGTAATTGTAAGGAAAAATCATCAAAACTTATTTGTGATTTTTTTAATGGTGTATTTCCATGACCTAAAATATCATACACTAAGACAGTATTGTTAAATGAATTAATTTGTGGTTCCCAAATTTTATGATTAAGTCCTACGCCGTGAATTAAAACTAATGGTATGTTTTCTTTTTTATTTAAAATATAGAAAGTATCCTTTGAATCTTTAGCATTGATCATTTAATTATTTAGGTTCAATGCCCATTTCTTTCATATCTTGATATCTATCACCAGTTCTTGCATGCGCTCTTCCACTAGAAGCTCCACCAATAGCAATTACTATTTCATTATCAAAAGGAGCATCATGAATAGTAAACTCATGTGTTAGATAATATGGTCTTAAACCAGAATCTGTTTTATGCATCATTGGTATAGAAATTTTTGATCCTGCAGGTCCTCTTGTATTAGTAAAACTTAAATAAGATGTTCCACCCACTGCATCTCTAAACTTATTTCCAAATCTTAAAGTATGAATAAATGAAGATGCATGTTCGATTTCTCCCTTTAAACCAACAATTCCAGCTTTGCCGTAAGCTAGGATTTTTTCTGGTGAACCAATTTCTTTTATTAATTCTGGAACTAAAATATCACCAAGTTTTGGAGCTAAATCTAAAATTGTAGGTTTAAGATTCTCAACAAATCCTTGACCATCCCAAGGATTTTTAAAAACTGCCGCAACAGAAACCAATAAAACAGGCTCTCTTGCTTCTTTTCCACCTTCAATAAATGTTTTATCAACAAATTTTGTAAACTTTCTTAGTTCTAATTTCATTTTTTTGATCTATGTTTAAAACTATCTCTTCTAAAACTGTATAGTGCTTTTGGATCTACATCAACATCAATGACTACAGGTTTATTTATTTTTAAAGCCTCTCTTACTACTTGGTTTATTTCTGAAATTTTTTTAACCTTAAAACCTTTAGCGCCATATAGCTCTGCAACTTTATCAAAAGGTGGACTGCTAATATCAGCTCCTAAGTATCTTTTCCCATAAAAATCTTTTTGATATGCTTTTTCAGCTCCCCAACTTTGATTGTTCATGACTATAGTTATCGTATTAATCTTATATTCAACGGCCGTACTTAATTCTGAAATTGTCATTCCAAAACCCCCATCTCCCATAAGACTAATCACTTTTTTATTTGGTTTTGCAACCTTTACACCTAAACCACATGCAAAAGAAAAACCTACTAAACCGAAATCTAAAGGAGTAAATAAAGATGGTGGGTCATAATATTCAAGAGCGTCTGTGGCTTGCAAACAAAGAGTTCCTGCATCTAACGTTATTGCAGAGTTTTTAGGAAGCACTTGTCTTAATTGTTTAAACAAACCTTTGGGCTGAATAGGAAAATTTTTCTGCTTAAATTTATCTCTGTTGAACAAAAACTTTTTTCTTTCATCTAAATAGTTATTGGTCCATTCCTTTATATCTAGAATAATATTTTGTTTTTTAATTTCTTTATATAATTGGTTTGCTACTGTGGCGGCATCACCATAAATTCCTACTGTTACAGGAAAATATCTTCCTATCATACTTTTTTCCAATTCAACTTGTATGATCTTTGCTTTTTTATTTATGTTTTCATGAGAATAAAATGTTGAGTTAAAACCCAGTCTTGTTCCAAGAGCAATTATAACATCTGCTTCTTTAACCAATTTGGATGCAACTGGATTTCCTCTTGGACCCATTTGTCCAGCATTTAGTTTATGATTAAATGTTATAGCGTCTCCAT
>CACANS010000017.1 GCA_902533945.1 uncultured Pelagibacteraceae bacterium
CAAAAAAAAATGGGCCGAGGCCCATTTTTGAAATTTCAACAATGTAACTGAAATATATGTATTTTTTTTATATTTTCAACTTTATTTACTTATTAAATATCTTTGATTTATCAGTTTTTTCCCATGAAAATGATCCGTCAGACTCTGGATCTCTCCCAAAATGCCCGTATGCAGCTGATTTTTGATAAATTGGTTTATTTAAACCTAACATTTCTCTTATACCTCTTGGGCTTAAATCAAAATTTTCTTTAATTAATTTTTCTACATGCTTATTTTTTTCTTCATCATTATCAAAAAGATCAACATAAATTGATAGAGGTTTAGAAACTCCTATTGCATAAGCAAGTTGAATTAAACATTTGTCAGCAATTTTAGAAGCAACAATATTTTTTGCCAAATACCTTGATGCATAAGCTGCTGATCTATCTACTTTTGTTGGATCTTTTCCAGAAAAAGCACCTCCTCCATGCGGTGCGGCTCCACCATACGTATCTACTATAATTTTTCTTCCTGTTAAACCACTATCCCCATCAGGACCACCAATTACAAAGTTACCAGTAGGATTAATATAAATTTCATTATCATCCAATCCATTAATAAGATTTTTTGGAATAGATCTTTCTATGTATGGTTTTACTAAATCTCTAACTTGAGATTGATTTACATCTACTGAATGTTGCGTTGATATTACTACTGATTTAACAGATGCAGGTTTTCCATCTTTGTATTCTATTGTAATTTGACTTTTAGAATCTGGTTCAATATTTTTTAACTTGCCCGATTTTCTATCTTCAGCCATAAGTCTTAAAATTTTATGTGAATAATGAATTGGAGCTGGCATCAAAACATCTGTCTCATTACATGCATATCCAAACATTATTCCTTGATCTCCAGCTCCTTCATCTTTATTTCCTGATGAGTCTACTCCCATTGCAATATCTGAAGACTGTGAATGTAAATGACATTCTACATTTGTTGCTTCTTTCCAAGAAAATCCATCTTGGTCGTATCCAATATCTTTTATACAATCTCGAACTTTAGAAATTAAATCATTTTTTTTAATTTCAGGTCCTCGAGTTTCTCCCGCTAAAACAACTTTGTTTGTTGTTGTTAAAGTTTCGCATGCTACTCTTGCTTGTGGCTCCAAACCTAAATATGTATCGACAACCATGTCTGAAATTCTATCACAAACTTTATCTGGATGTCCTTCTGATACGGATTCGCTAGTAAATAAAAAATTTTTTTTCATTTTAAACTCCCTTTCTTTTTAAAAAAAAAATCAAAATAATATAAAAAGTAATAAAATAAAAGAATATCTTGTTACCTTGTGTGCTGAATAGAGTTTCTGATGATTTTTCATAATAATTTACTTCTATAACACCACTTTCAGTTGATTTTATACTTTCTAAAACCTCACCATTAAAATTTATATAAGCAGAACTTCCATTATTTGCAGATCTAATTAAATATTTTCCCTCCTCAATTGCTCTAAATATTGAATGAGAGAAATGTTGATCAAGACCAACTGAGTCACCAAACCAACCATCCTCTGAAAGATTTAAAATGAAATCATATTCTTCTGATTTTTTTTTTAAACTACCTGAATAAATTATTTCATAACAAATTAAAGGAAGAAAATTTTTATTAAAAATATTAATAACTTCTCTTTTACTTCCAGAACTAAAAGACTGATATCCTTGTGTAATTTTTTTTAAACCAAATTTGGAAAAAAAATTTTCAAAAGGTAAAAATTCACCAAATGGAACTAGATTATTTTTATCATATTTGAATAGAACATTAAGTTTATTATCAAAAACTGCTAATGAGTTATAAATTTCATCAAACTCATTTTGATTTTTATAACTATTAATTCCCATTACAATTATATGATTTTTTGAGAAATGATTTGAAATTATGTCTTTATAATTTCGGATATTTTGTAAAGACACGCCGGGTAAAATTCCCTCGGGATAAATAAATATTGTTCTTTCATTTAATTTTGGCTTACTAATTAAAATCAAATCTTTAATTGTTTTTTCAGGATCACTCTCTTGTAAAAACCTCATAATACTTATCTTTGGCGATACTATTTTTATTTTAAAATCTAAGTTATTAACTGTATTTTTACTTTTTTGAAGAACTGAGTTTCCATATATATAATTTGATAAAAGTATTAAAAATGTAATTAGTAAAAAGGCTGCTTTAAATAATTTTTTAATTTTTAAAAAAGCAATAGAGGGTATCAAAAATAAAGTTATTGAAAATAAATTGAATGTATATGTTCCAATATAAGATAAAATTTGAATAGAACTTAAATATTTTGTCCAACTAAATGCTATTATATTCCAAGGAAACCCACCAAAAATAAACCCTCTTAAAAGATCAACTAATGAAAAAATTACTGCAAAAATAAAAATTAAAATAATTTCATTATTATTTTTAAAGTAAGAAAATACAAAACTTACAAGTCCATAAAAAATACCTAAAAATAAAGGAATAACTATAAAGGCAATTGGTATTAAAATTTTAAATTGTGGGTCAAAAGTTAAGGAATTAATTATCCAATATAAATTTGAACAAAAATATCCAAATCCAAAGCCCCAACCTAAATAAAATATCTTCCACTTAGATGAATTAATATTTTTTAAAATTAAAATAAAAAAAAAGGGTATTGTTATAAAATTTATAAATAAATTATTATAAGGAGGTAAACTAAATGAAGTAAAAACACCTATTACAAATATAAATATAATATTGTATTTATTATTTAGTTTAAATTTGGTCAATTTTTTTATGAAAATAATTTAGTATTAATTTTTCAAAATTATACATTTTTTTATAGTCTTTTATTTTTTTATGATCATAACCAACAAGATGTAAATACCCATGAATCCACATTTTATCAAATTCTAATTTAAAATTTTTTCTTTTGGACCGTTTGTTAATTATCTCATAACTAACAGCTATGTCTCCTAGATAGCTTTTACTTTTTTTAAATGGAAATGACAGAACATCGGTTGGCTTGTTTTTTTTTCTAAATTTTCTATTTAAGTCTTTCATCATTTTATTATTTGTTAACAATATAGAAAATTCTTTGGATTTATTTTTAAATGGATAAACTTTCGATAATTTATTTAGCTTCTTTTTTAAATATGATTCAGGGAATTTAATTTTTTTTTTCCAAGATGGATAATCTAGTACAACATTGACTTTAATCATTTTTTTTTTCTGAGTAAGCTGTTACAATCTTTGAGACAAGTGGGTGTCTAACTACATCAGAATGATCAAAATTAACCACAGAAATTTCTTTGATATGTTCAAGAATTTTTTCAGATCTTTTAAGTCCTGAATTATTTCTATTTGGAAGATCTATTTGTGATGGATCTCCATTAATTACAATTTTTGAATTTTCACCTATTCTAGTTAAAAACATTTTAATTTGTATATCAGTTGCATTTTGAGCCTCATCTAAAATTGCAAAACAATTTTTCAAAGTTCTACCTCTCATAAATGCTAAAGGTGCGATTTCAATATCACCAATTTCTATTTTTTTTTGAATTTTTTCATAATCTAACAAATCATAAAGTGAATCATAAAGTGGTCTTAGGTAGGGATCTACTTTATCTCTCATATCACCCGGTAAAAAACCTAACCTTTCTCCTGCCTCCACCGCTGGACGAGATAAAATAATTCTTTCAATTTTTTTGTTTAATAACATCGTAAGACCTACAGCAACTGCTAAAAAAGTTTTTCCTGTACCTGCGGGACCAGATGAAATGATAATATCTTTTTCTTTTAATGCTCTTACATAATTTTTTTGTTTTTCAGATCTTGGTATTACTGATTTTTTTGGAGTTTTTATTATATATTCTAACTTATGTTCTGAACTATTAATTTTTTCGTCGATCATAAATTTATTTACTGATGAAATTATATCCTTTTTTTCAATAGTTCCATTAATAATAAATTGATCAGTTAAAAATTTTAAAGCATTTTTCACTAATTCATTTTTTTTAGACTCACTTTTTAAAATTATAGAATTACCCCTAGTATAAATGTTTATTCCAGTAATTTTTTCTAACTCTTTAATATTGTTATTAAATTCGCCTAAGACACCCAAAAGTAGATCATTATTTTGAAAAATAATACTAATGGCATCATTATCTGAATAAACAAATTTTAAATTTGGGTTTATTTTTTTATGAGGATTATTACTCAATTTATGCTGCTTTTTCTTTTGTATTATTTAGAATTTTACCAAATAAATTATTTTGATTAGAGCTTTCTATTTTAACTTCCATAATTTTTCCAATATTTTTTTCTGATCCCTCAAAAATAACTGAATTCATATATTTATTTCTTCCGAAAAGTTTATTCTGATTTTTTAATTTATTCTCAACTAAAACATCAATTATTTTATTTTCAAATGATTTATTTTTAAATTTTTGATTATCAAATAATTTTTTTTGAATAATTTGTAATCTTTCTTTGGAAACATCTTTATCAATTAGTTTTAATTTAGATGCAACCGTACCTGGTCTTGGACTGAAAATAAATGAGTATGAATTTATAAATTTTATTTTATCAATTAAATTTAAAGTATCTAAAAAGTCTTTATCTGTTTCTCCTGGATAAGAAATAATAAAATCACTTGAAATTTCAATATTTGGATTTATTTTTTTTAAATTATTATATATTTCTATATACTGCTCTATAGTATGTTTTCTGTTCATTAATTTTAAGATTTTATTTGAACCACTTTGAATTGGCAAATGTAACAAGGGCATTAATTTTTTATTAGTATAACAAGATATTAAATCATCAGTCATATCTCTTGGGTGTGAAGTTATATATCTTATTCTTTTAATCTCTGAATATTTTGAAATTTCATTTATTAGATTAGATAAGCGATATTTTTTTGAATTTTCTTCGAAATTATATGCATTAACATTCTGGCCTAATAAAATAATTTCTTTTGCACCATTAATGATTAATTTCTCAGTTTCAGATAATATTTTTCTAAAAGGTCTTGAAAATTCAGGTCCTCTTGTATAAGGAACTACACAAAAATTACAAAATTTGTCACAACCTTCTTGAATAGTTAAATATGATGAAATTTTATTGCTACTAATTTCAATATTATCAAAATAGTTAAATTTGGAAACAGTATCAAAATCTGTTTCTTCAATTTTTAAATTTTTTTCAAAATTCACAATTATTTCATTTATTTTATGATATGCTTGAGGTCCGACTACTGCATCAATAAATGGTTCTCTTTTTATCATTTCTTGATTTTCAGCCTGAGCAACACATCCTGCAACAATCATTATTGGTTTATTTTTAGATTTATAAATTTTCTTTATTCTACCAATTTCATGATACACTTTTTCTTTTGCTTTATCTCTTATATGACAAGTGTTTAAAATATAGCAATTTGCAGCATCTTGTTCGCTTGTTTTTTTATATCCAATATTTTTTAAAGAATCAAAAATACGATTTGAGTCATATTCATTCATTTGACAGCCAAATGTCTTTATGTAAATTTTTTTTTCCATTGTATTTAAGATTTTTTTTTAACTCCGTAAAGTTCTAATTTGTGATCAACCAAATCATAACCATATTTATCTGCAACTTTTTTTTGAAGTTTTTCTATTTCATCATCAACAAATTCAATTATTTCGCCGGACTTAATATCTATTAAATGATCGTGATGACTTTCACTAATTTCTTCATATCTTGCTTTTCCACCTTTAAAATCGTGTTTTGCAACTATACCTGCTTCTTCAAATAATTTTACAGTTCTATATACAGTTGCAATACTAATTTTTGAATCAATTTTTGAAACTCTATTATAAAGTTCGTCTACATCAGGATGGTCATCAGAGCTCGACATAATTTTTGCTATAATCTTTCTTTGTTCTGTTAACTTTACACCTTTTGCTATGCATTTTTGTTCAATACTTTGTGACATAATTTATTTTAACTTAAATAATGTGGTTTTATCAAATTTTTTATTAATATCCCTCTTTCAAATAGCCTCATTATACTTGAATAATCATTACCTTCTACTTGGTTCGTGTTAAAACCATATATATCAAGGTTATTTCCTATACAAATTCCCTTAGCAGCAGCTATCGATGCCCTAATACCAGAAAACTTACCCGGTCCCTGATTAACAAATACATTATTTATATCTTGAATTTTAATATTACTCTTTTTTAAAAAATCAAAAAGTAAAATTACTAGTTTATCAAAATTTTCTCTACTGTTAACATAATCGTTAGTATATGATTTGTTTTTACTTATGATTAAAAATAAAATTTTTTCATTAGCTGCGTCAATAATTAAGTTATTCATTTTTTTGTTTTTTTTTATTCTAAATTCTAATGCACAAGAAAATAATAGCAAATATTATTCTGAAGATTTAGGAATACTTCCTTTAATATACCATCGATTTGATGAAAATAAATATCCTTCAACTAATATTCAAATGGAAATTTTTAAAAAACAGATTGAATTAATAAAAAAAAATAAATTTGATTTTTATGATCCTAGAAAACTCGAACCCGAATTTAAAGTACCAAAAAAAGAAAAAAAAATATTACTTACTATAGATGATGCTTTTACTTCTTTTTATAAAAATGCTTGGCCATATTTAAAACAAAATAAAATTCCTTTTATACTTTTTGTTTCTACTGAACCGGTAGGAAAAAATGGTTATATGACATGGAGTCAAATAAAAGAAATCTCAAAAGAAAATTTTGTTTATATTGGAAACCACTCTCACTCCCATGAATATATGGTTAATTACGATTTTAAAGAATTCAAAAATGATATTGAAAAATCAATAAAAATTTTTAAAAAACAACTTGGATACAATCCAATTTTTTTTTCTTATCCGTTTGGAGAATATAAGCTAGAGCAAAAAAATTATATTAAAAATAATTTCCAATTATCTTTTGGTCAACATTCTGGGGTAATTGATATTAATAAAGACAAATTTGAACTTCCACGTTTTCCAATTAACGAGAAATATGGCGATTTAAAAAGATTTGAATTTCTAATTAATTTTTTACCTTTTCAATATAAAAATATATTACCAGAAGAAAAATTTATAAAAGCAGATAAAAATCCTCCAAAATTAGAAATTAATTTTTTTGAAGATCAAAAAAATCTTGAAAATATAACATGCTATTCAAATGAAGGAAATGAATGGAAGAAATCAAATTTTAATATTAAAGATAATATTTTAAAAATTAATTTTAGAGAAAAATTTTTATTTAGAAGAGGTAGAGTAAATTGCTCTTTAAATGATAATGAAGGCTGGAGATGGTTTGGAATACAATTTACGATCGAACAGCTTAAATAGAACTTTTTAATTGTGTAGTTGTTGGCAATATTTTAGCATCATCAAAATCAGTTAGTAAATTTTGCTTAATTATTTGTTTAAGAATTTTTACATACTCTTTTCCAGTTTCAGCATATTTATCTAAATGATTTGCTAATTCCAAACTATTAAACTTTTGAAAATTATCTCTTTGCTCAGCTCTCACTCTTCTGAAACTCTTGTAGCTACGATGCGTATTTAAATTTCTTATGTAAGCTCTTACAGAAGCTTTAAGAACTTTAAATTTCATAACTTTGTGTTTTGAATTATTATCTGCTCCTAACGGTTTTATACCTTCACCTTCCCAGGTCCATTGTCCAAATAAAGCATTACCTTCTAGAGCAAATCTTGATGTTCCCCAGCCCGTTTCTTTTGCAGATTGTGCTATAGCTAATGAAACAGGAACCATATCCATTCTTATTTTGAGGGTTGATAGATCTTTATTTACAACTCCATATTGTTTAAATTTTTTTTTAATCCATCTTTTTTCTACATCAGTGTTAATATTTTTATTTAAAATCGAAAATAATTTGGTTCGATCTATTTTTATTCTTTCATTTTCTTCTAGAATTAATGGTAACACTATTTGTATAAATAAATTTTTTCTTTTTTTCGTATTTTCAATTTTTTTTATTTCATTAGGTAACAAACTAATTATTACAGGTTTTACAATTTTATTTTTTCTTATTTTTTGTAGATTATATTTTGTATCTTTAAATAACTCTTCTAAAATTGGAGCAGAAAGTCTGACAACATCACTAGGGATATCTTGAATATCTATGATATCATCATATAAGTTTTTTACGTTTAATTCTTCATTTTCTTGGTATTCTTTCTTTATTTCTTTTCCTTCTAAAACTTTATTAAAATCAGATTTTGAATTATTTTGAACCACTTCGCTTTTATGAAAGTTTTTATCAATAAAATTAGAAAAGGTTGGAAGAAAGTAAAAAAATAAAACTAATAAAGAAGATGATAAAATTGTATAGTAGAAACTTAAAAAATTACTTTTTTTTTTTTTAAAAGTTTCTGCTCTTTTTTTATAACTAAATAATTTGTGTAAATTTTTTATATTAAATTTTCTTAAAATCATATTACTTTATTAATAAACTATTTTATGTAATTGCAATAACTTCTTTTACTTCAGGAATATAATGACAAAGTAAATTTTCTACACCTTTTTTTAAAGTTAAAGTTGAACTTGGGCAACCTGAACAGCTTCCTTGTAAAACTACTTTTACAATACCTTTGTCAAATTCTTTAAATTTAATGTCGCCACCGTCTCTTGCAACTGCTGGTCTAATTTTAGTCTCAAGAATATTTACTATTTTTTTTTCTATATCATTTAAATCGAAATCTTCTAATTTTTCATTTTTATCATATAAAATACTATTACCTTTAGAGTAGTGATCATTTATGAATGAAATAATAATATGTTTAAGGTCCTCCCAGACTATGTTTTCATCTTTATTCACTGACAAAAAATCTTTAGATAAAAAAATACTTTTTACTCCATTAATTGAAAGTATATTTCTTATTGCTTCATTATTAATATTTAATTTACTAGAAATCTCATAACTTGAAAAATTTGAAACCTTTTTTCCAGGAATAAATTTTAGTGAATTAGGATTTGGAGTATTTTCAGTTTGAACAAACATAAGTTAAATATAATATATAATTTTAATTTTTAAAGTACTTTTTAAAAACCAATAATTTTTTTCAATTCTTTTACTTTTTTTGATGCCTGTTCGTCTGCTTTTTCTGCACCATTTTTCAAAATTTGATCAATATGGTCTTTATTTTTTAATAATTTTACAATTTCCTTTGAAATCGGTGAAATTTTTTCTACAACAAGCTCGGCTAAAGTTTCTTTGAAATCAGAAAAATTTTTTCCAGAAAATTCGTTTATTGTTTTTTCAATATTTTGATTATTTAAACTTGAATATATTCCAAGTAAATTTTCTACTTCAGGTCTTTTTTCCAATTCGTTTATTTTATTCGGAATAGGCATAGTATCTGTTTTTGCTTTTTTGATTTTATTGGAAATTTGATCTTTTGTGTCAGTTAAATTTATTCTACTAAGATCTGATGGATCTGATTTACTCATTTTTTTCGTTCCATCTTTTAAACTCATAATTCTTGAAAAATTTTTTTGAATTAAAGGTTCCGGAACTTGAAGAAAATTTGCAACCTTAAAATCTGAATTAAACTTTTGAGCTATATCTCTTGATAGTTCCAAATGTTGTTTTTGGTCTTCACCCACTGGAACATGAGTTGCATCATATAATAAAATATCTGCAGCCATTAATATTGGATAAATATATAAACCAACACTAGCCTTTTCTTTATCTTGGCCTGCTTTTTCCTTGAACTGTGTCATACGATTTAACCATCCCATTCTTGCAATACATCCTAATATCCATGATCCTTCTGCATGAGCAGGTACTAATGATTGGTTAAATATTATACTTTTATTTGGATCGATTCCGCTAGATAAAAAAGAGGCTGTAGTTTCTCTTATACTATCTTTTAAAATTTTTGGATCTTGTTTTAAAGTAATTGCATGTAAATCTACAACACAATAAACACATTGGTTTCCTTTTTGATTTTGAAGATCCACAAAATTCTTTATTGCACCTATATAATTTCCTAAATGAAGATTGCCACTTGGCTGGACACCTGAAAATATTTTTTTACTCATTTAATTAATACTTTAAATTAATATCTGAAATTTTAAAAGCTTTTGTAATTATAGAAATAAATAAATACGAAGCAATTGTAATAAGAACAATTATAATCATATAAAACAACTTAGTATTACTTGAATAAAGTATATTTTCAGAAAATAAGTTCAACAAATTTTTAAAAATTATACTCATGAATACACAAGAAAATAGTATTTTAAATAGAAAAAAATAAAAATCTTTTAAAAAAATAAAATATTTTTTATTTATTAAATAAATATACAAAATAAAAGCATTAAACCATGAAGATATAGTCGTTGCTATAGGAATAATTATAAAACCATATTTTTCAAAAAGAGAAACACTTAACAAAATATTGATTACAACAGATACTACTGAAATATAAAACGGAATTTTTGTATTATGCCTTGCAAAAAGAAAACTTGAAAAAACTTTTATCAATGCAAAAGCAGGTAATCCAAACGAAAAATAATATAAAGCAAGTCCAGCATTTTTAACACTTATTTTATCAAATGAGCCATATCCAAATAATGAAGATGTAATTTCGTTATATGCAATTATTAATGCAATAGAAGCAGGCAAACTTAAAAATAAACTTAATTCTAAAGATTTATTTTGTATAAAGTTGATTTTTTTTACATTTTTTTTTTTTATGTATTCGCTTAATTTTGGTAAAACAACTGTTCCAATAGCAATACCAGCAATGGCTAGATTTATTTGATAAATTCTATCTGCATAATAAAGATACGAAACTGCACTTGTTTCAAAGGAAGCAATTATTGTTCCAACTAAAATATTTATTTGAGTTACACCTGAAGAGAAAATGCTTGGCAAAAGTTTTCTAAAAAATAATTTTATTTTATTACTAATTTTAAATTTAAATCTAATTTTTGGTGAGTAATATTTTTTTACAAAAAATAATAAAAAAATTAATTGTACAATTCCTGCTAAAGTAACAGCATAAGATAAATTAAAAACTAATTCTTCGTTTTGATATTTTCCAAAAAATAATACAAGAATAAGAAATATATTTAAAATAATTGGTGCTGCAGAGGCTGCTCCAAATTTATTATGAGAGTTTAAAATTGCTGAAAAAAAAGATGACAAGCTTACAAATAACAAAAAAGGGAAAGTTATTCGTGTAAGTTGTATTGCTAAATTTAATTTATCTGAATTTTCTTTAAAACCTGGTGCAATCAAAAATACAAACCATGGCATAAAAATTTCAATTACAAAAACTAGAATTAAAAGAAAAATTATAAGTAAGTTTAAAACATCGTCAGAAAAAATTTTTCCAGCATTTTTACTTTTTAAATTTTCATTTGTGTAGCTTGGAACAAAAGCAGCATTAAAAGTTCCTTCTGAAAACAATCTTCTAAATGTATTAGGTATTCTAAAGGCTACAAAGAAAGCATCAGCAATTGGTCCCGAACCAATGTATATTGCTATGAAGAAATCTCTTAAATACCCTAATATTCTACTTAGTAATGTAAATAAACTGAATGTGCCGGTTGACTTAATTAAGTTCATAAATCATATTAGTCTTAAATTTGCTCTATTTGTATATCTAATTACATAAAATGAAAAAAAATAAAATTGAACATTATTCAGATAAAGAAGCATTAGAATTTCATAATTCAAATAAATCTGGCAAGATTGAGATAATTTCCTCGAAACCAATGACAACTAAAAGAGATCTTGCTTTAGCATATTCTCCTGGTGTTGCTGCACCAGTTAAAGCAATTTCTGAAAATCCAGATCTTGCTTACGATTATACTACCAAGGGAAATCTTGTAGCAGTTATAAGTAATGGTTCTGCTATTTTAGGTCTTGGCAATCTTGGGGCGATAGCTTCAAAGCCAGTAATGGAAGGAAAAGCAGTTTTATTTAAAAGATTTGCTGATATTAATTCTATTGATTTAGAAATAGATTCAAGTGATCCTGAGGAAATTGTAAAATCTATCAAAAATTTTTCAAAGAGCTTTGGTGGAATTAATTTAGAAGATATAGCTGCTCCAGATTGTTTCATAATTGAAAAAAAACTTAAAGAAATTTTAGATATTCCAGTTTTTCATGATGATCAACATGGAACTGCTATAATAACAACTGCAGCATTAATAAATGCAGTGCATATAACTAATAGAGATATTAAAAAAATAAAAATTGTAATTAATGGTGCGGGAGCTTCAGCAATGGCATGTGCAAATTTATTTAAGAGCAAAGGAGTATCTCAAAAAAATATTACAATGTTAGATAGAAAAGGTGTTATCTATAAAGGAAGAAAAAATTTGAGTGAATGGAAATCTTTACATGCTGTAGAAACAAAAGCACGAACATTAGATGAGGCAATCAAAAATGTTGATGTTTTTCTTGGTCTATCAAAAGGTGGTGTGTTAAAAAAAAATATGGTTAAAAAAATGGCAAAAAATCCTATAATTTTTGCATGTGCCAACCCAGACCCTGAGATTACACCTGAAGAAATTGAAGAAGTTAGAAATGATGCAATAATTGCAACTGGAAGATCAGATTATCCGAACCAGGTAAATAATTTAATAGGTTTTCCTTATATTTTTAGAGGTGCTCTTGATGTTAGATCAAAAGTAATTAATGAAGAAATGAAGATAGCTGCATCAAATGCCATAGCTACGTTAGCAAGAGAAAGAGTACCGGATGAAGTTGTTGCTGCAATGGGTGGAGACAGACCAAAATATGGAAAAGAATATATAATACCTTCTACATTCGATCCAAGACTAATTAGTGTTATTCCAGTTGCAGTTGCTAAAGCAGCAATCAAAAGTGGAGTTGCTAGAAAAAAAATTGAAAATTTTGAAATATACTCCGAACAATTAAAACAAAGATTAGATCCTTCGGTAACTATAATGCAAGGAATTAATACACAAATTAAAAAAACTCAAAAAAGAATAGTTTTTGTTGATGGAGAAGATGAAAATACACTTAAAGCTGCTATTTCATTTAAAAACAGTGGATTAGGAATTCCAATAATAGTGGCTAAAGAAAAAGTTGTTAAAGAAAGATTGAAGGAGATTGGTTATAGTGAAAATTTTAATATTGAAATAGTTAATTCAACAATAAAAGAGAAAAGAGAAAAATATTCTAAATATATTTTTCAAAAATTACATAGAGATCAAGGAATGCTTGAAAGAGATTGTGATAGGATGGTCAGAAATGATAGGGTTATTTGGGGAGCCTGTATGGTTGCTACTGGAGATGCAGATGCTATGGTTACTGGAAATACTAGAAGATACTCACAATCACTTCAAAAAATTAAAAAAGTTGTTGAACCCAGACCAGGGGAAATTATGTTTGGTTTAAACATGGTGGTTAGTAAAGGAAGAACAGTATTCATTGCTGATACTACCGTACATGAATATCCTTCGTCATCTCAATTAGCAGAAATTGCAATATCCTCTGCAAGAGTAGTTAGACTTTTTGGTTTTGATCCAAAAATAGCTTTTTTATCTCACTCAACTTTTGGTCAGCCCATTACTAGCAGAACTAAACACATTAGAGATGCTGTTGATATTTTAAAAAGCAAGAATGTAAATTTTAAATTTGATGGAGATATGCAACCAGATGTTGCTCTTGATAATATATATAAAGATCTATATCCCTTTTCCGATATTGTTGGTAATGCAAACGTTTTAATTATGCCAGGCCAACATAGTGCTGCAATAACATATAAAACTATGAAAACTTTAGGTGGTGCTAAAGTAATAGGACCTCTGCTTGTTGGTTTGGGACAAGCCATAGAAATTGCACCATTAAGGTCGTCAACTTCAGATATTTTGAATCTAGCATCTGTTGCTGCATATTCAGCTGGAGTTATAAATTATAATAAAAAAAACTAATCTTTTTGAATTCTTAAATCTTCAACTAATAAAATACTTACAATTACGTTTTTAACATCTAAAATTTGCTTTGCTTCTTTAATAACCAAATCACGTTCATCTTTGTTTTGGGCAATTCCATAAATGAATATTTTCTTTTTATAAGTATCAATATTATAATTAGAAGATTTAATATTTTTATTAACTATAAATGCAGTTCTTAATTGTGACGTGATAAGAAGATCTTTAGCAGATTGTGAAAAGTTAAAATCTTCTTTTATTTTAATATCATTTCTCACCGATCTTACACCTTTGGTTTCCCAAGCTAATTTTGTTATTTGCAATTTTTCTTCAGGATCTTCCACTTTCCCAGTTATAAATATTCTACCATCTAAAACTTTTGTCTTTACAGATAAAAGATAACTTTTATCTCTTAAAACTAATTTTGACATAAGATTTTTTTGCATAATTGAGTCATCAATTTGAGTACCTACTGTTCTTGGATCAAAAGCAACACTTACTCCAGTACCAAAAACACCTTTAGAACCAACACCTGCACAACTATTTAAAAAAGTAACCAATATAATGGCTAGAGTAAAAGAAAATATTTTTTTCATTTTAAAGATAAACAATATTCGTATATTTTTTTCTTTGAAATACTTTTATTTTTTGAAATTAATTTTACAATATCTTTTACTGACATTTTTTTAAATAAGCTTTTTATTATTTTTTTATCTGATTCGTCCAAGTTTTTCGATTTTATTTTCGTATTTTTTTCTGAAATAACTATTGTAAGTTCTCCTTTTAAAGAGCTATCAAAATGCTTAATTTGACTAATGGGAGATCTAATTATTTCCTCATAAAATTTTGTTAATTCTCTACAAATTACAATGTTCCTTTCGTTAAAAAAAAATTTTAATTTTTCAATTATTTTATTAATTTTTTTTGATGAAATAAAAAAAATTATACTTGTTTCTATATTAGATAAAAATTTAAAAGTTTTTTCTATTTCATTTAACTTAGATGGTAAAAAACCATAAAAAAAATAATTATCGCTAAATCCCGAAACTGAAATGGCAGCTGTTACTGCAGATGGTCCAGGTATTGGATATATCTTGACTCCATTTTTTATACATTCGTTTATAATAATTTTTCCTGGATCAGATATTGTAGGGGTCCCTGCATCAGATATTAATGAAACAATTTTAGAATTTTGAAGTTCTAAAATTATTTTATCTATATTCTTTTTTTCATTAAATTTATGATTTGATATTAATTGAGTTTTAATTTTATAATAATTTAATATTTTTTGAGAAATTCTAGTATCCTCACACAAAATTAAATCAGAATTATTCAAAACTTCTATAGCTCTAAATGTAATATCTTTTAAATTTCCAATTGGTGTGGAAACAATATATAAACCAGATGATATTCGGTTAATTTTTCTTGATGCTTCTTTCATTAAATTAATGTGTATATTAGTATGATTTGTATGAAAAAAATACTGATTTTAAAA
>CACANS010000018.1 GCA_902533945.1 uncultured Pelagibacteraceae bacterium
TCAGAAATTCCTGAAGGAATTATGGATGCATTCTTTACCTCTGCTGCCTGTTTGCATGACTTTAAGAAAAAAGGCAACTCAAGAGAAGGTTCTATCTATATTGTTAAACCTAAAATGCATGGCCCAGAAGAGGTGGATTTTACAAACGAAATATTTAATGAAGTTGAGAATGTATTAAAACTTGAACCCAATACAATAAAAGTTGGAATAATGGACGAAGAAAGAAGAACATCTTTAAATCTAAAAGAATGTATTAGAAGAGTAAAAAAAAGAATAGTTTTTATTAACACAGGTTTTTTAGATAGAACTGGGGATGAAATACACACCTCAATGTGTGCGGGTCCAATGATAAAAAAAGGTGACATGAAGTCTTCAAAATGGATAGCTGCTTACGAAAATAATAATGTAGACATAGGATTAAAATGCGGGTTTTCAGGCGTAGCTCAAATAGGAAAAGGTATGTGGCCAGCTCCTGATAAAATGGCTGATATGATGGATCAAAAAATTAACCATCCTAAAGCAGGTGCAAATTGCGCTTGGACTCCAAGTCCAACGGCAGCAACATTACATTCTCTGCATTATCATGATGTAGATGTATTTAAAGTTCAAAAAGAATTAAAAAATCGAAATAATGATAATTTGGAAAATCTTTTAAAAATACCTATTGCAGATAGACCTAATTGGTCAGTAGAAGAAATTATTAAAGAGTTAGAAAATAATTCACAAGGAATACTTGGATATGTAGTTAGATGGATTGATCAAGGAGTTGGATGTTCTAAAGTCCCAGATATAAACAACGTTGGTCTTATGGAAGATAGAGCTACTCTAAGAATTTCATCCCAACATATTGCTAACTGGTTAAAATATAATATTTGCACAAAAATTCAGGTCATGGATATAATGAAAAAAATGGCCCAGATAGTAGATGATCAAAACAAAAATGATAAAAATTATATAAGAATGTCAGATAATTTTGAAAATTCTATAGCATTTAAAACAGCTTGTGATTTAGTGTTTAAAGGAACTGATCAACCATCTGGTTACACTGAACCACTTTTACATAAAAATAGAATAGATAAAAAACAGATTTAAATAAAAAATAAATAAATTCTTTAGGCTATTGAAAAACAAAAAATAATTCACATATATGTTTTGTAAGTTGCCTAATGGGGCTTGCAGAAAATAAACTTGCTTAAAAAAAGGAGGATATAATGACAAGTAAGGATCTATCTATATTCAACACTTTAAGACCTTTTTCAATTGGTTTTGATGATATGTTTGATCAATTTGAAAGTATGTTAGGAAATGGAGCTTTGAGCATGCAATCAAATTATCCGCCATACAATATAAGAAGAACTGGAAAAGACAAATACTCAATTGAAGTTGCTCTTGCCGGTTTTAATAAAAAAGATGTTGAAGTTGAGTTTGAAGATAAACTATTAACTGTAAGAACAAAACAAGTTAATAAATCTCAAAAAAAAAATGAAGATGGTGAAATTATACACAAGGGAATTTCTCAAAGACAATTTGCTAGATCATTTACGATTGCAGATGATGTGAAAGTAGATGGTGCAGAACTAAAAGATGGTCTTTTGACAATAGCTTGTGAAAAAATTGTACCAGAACATAAGAAAAAGAAACTTATTGAAATTAAATAAGTACTAAACCTTGTTTGTGGGGATTTCTCCCCACAAGTTTTAAAATAATTTATTTTTTGGGCAATGTAGCATTTAATATAAATGCCAATAGTCCAGCAGGTATTAAACCAGTTGTTAATAGTAATCCTAATTTAATTCCAAGATCTGGTACATGAGCGACAAACTCTGGAAATGCATATAACCCAATTCCAAAAGAAAGAGATAAAGACAATATTAAAATATTTCTTTGGCTCATTTCTGCTTTGGAAATTAGTTTTATTCCTGCTCCAGCGATTAATCCAAACATGATAATAGCGGCACCGCCAATTACTGAATCTGGCATTGCAGCAATAACTCCACCAAGTTTTGGAAACAAACCTAATAAAATTAAAATAACACCAGCAACTGTACCAACATGTCTACTAATTACCCCAGTGAATGCAACTAAGCCCGCATTTTGTGAATAAGAAGTGTTTGGCATAGCATTAAAAATTGATGCAAAAGCTGTTCCAACTCCATCAGCCATTATACCACCCGAAAGTTCTTTGTTAGTAGCTTCTCTATTTGCTCCGCCCATTGTTGTAGCACTAATGTCTCCTATAGTTTCAATTGTTGTTACTATAGACATAAATAACATTAATATTACAGCTCCCCAAACAAAGTCTATTCCGTATTGTAAAGGCATTGGGAAAGCAAACCAATCAGCAGCAGCGATTTTTGCCCATCTGACTTCTCCAAATAGAGCTGCAACTATAAACCCAGCAACTATTCCAATTAGAATTGAAGCTGCAGATACCATTCCTTTTCCTTTTAAGTTTGTTAAAAGCGCTACTATTAAAACAGTTCCAGCTATAGTTAAATGATGCCAATTAGCAAAAATTTCCGGTTTGTTATTCATTAACCACACTCCACCTCCAGCATATTTAAATCCAACTTTAAGCAAACTAATTCCAATCATTAACACAACTATTCCTGTAACTAATGGAGGAAACATATGACGAATTGGTTTTAACATTTTTCCAATCCATATTTGAAAAATTCCTCCTATAAATGCAGCTGTGAATATTGCTCCTAAACCAAAAGCTTTGAAAGGTAGCATTATTGGAATGAAGGCAAAACTTGTACCTTGTATTATTGGTAGCCTTGAACCAATATCTTTATAACCGACTGTTTGTATTATTGTTGCCACACCCGCAGCAAACAATGCCATTTGAATTAAAAAAATCTTTTCTCCAGTTGTTACTCCAAAGACACCCGCAACAATCAAAGGAACTGTTATGTTCCCAGCAAACATTGCAAATACATGTTGAATACCCAAAGGTATTGATTGATTGAGTGGCAATTTTTTGTTAGTAGCCCCTGAACTAATGTTTTTTTTCTTTGCCATATATTCTCCTTCTCTAATTGATAAAAACGTTATATTTTTTGTTTGTGCTTGTAAAACGAATAAATTTTTAATTAAAATTTCATTGATTTATCAAGCATAATTTAACTCAAAATGGATCGTAAAATAAAAAATTTTTACTAAATACAGCCGCTTGTGGAAAAGCTTAAAACTGTCCCACTTTCTCCTATCTCAAATTTTCTTTCGCAAGGAATTCCGTATTTACTTGTTTTGTAAATTAATATTTTATTCCCTTTTTCATTTACAAAATCTTCTGTCGGTGTACCAAGTTCAATTTTTAATTCATCCAAATCCTTGCCAACAAGCTTTCCATATTTTTCATTCTCTTTTTGAACAATTTTATCTGATTTATCTTTAATTGTTTGGCATCCTGGTAATAAAAGTAGAATTGAAAATATTATAAGTAAAATTTTAGTTTTCATTAAGTTGAATAATATTTATTTTTTCAAAAATAAATATTAACTTTATAGTTGTAAAAAAAATTATTTTATTCACATTTCATCAGGTATGCACACTTTTCATGGTATTTTTCGATTCGAATCAATTACAAGACAAAAATTGGAGGTCTAATGTTAGATAACTACTTTAACTATAAAAAACATAAGACTGATTTTAGAACAGAAGTTGTAGCTGGTGTCTCAACTTTTTTGACAATGGCTTATATTATGTTCTTAAATCCAGTCATATTGTCAGATGGAGGCTTTGACTTTGGCGGTGTCTTCACCGCAACAGCATGTGCAACTGCACTAGCTTGTTTCATAGCCGCCTTTTACGCAAAAACTTGGCCTGTTGGGCTTGCACCGGGAATGGGAATAAATGCATTTGTTGCCTACGGTGTTTGTCTTGGAATGAAATACACACCTGAAGAAGCATTAGGTGCTGTACTAGTTGCAGGTGTAGTGTTCTTAATAATTTCACTAACACCTATAAGAGCCTGGTTAATTAACTCAATTCCGAAAAGCTTGAAGCTTGGTATTGGAGCTGGAATAGGATTATTCTTAGCCATTATTGGATTTGAAATTATGGGATTAACAGCTGACAATCCTGTAACTTTAGTTCAATTAGGTGATGTTTCAAATCCTCTTCTTCTTTTAGGAGCAGGTGCTTTTGTTTCAATGATAGTCATGGAAAAAAAAGGCATCAAAGGAAATATCATAATCGGGATTATTGCTTTTAGTATAATTGCTTGGGTCACTGGATTAGCTAAGTTTAATGGTGTGGTTTCTGCACCACCACCAATGACTTACATGTTCAAATTTGATCTTGGAGCAGCATTATCTGCATCAATGGTGACTGTAATATTTACTTTATTTTTTATCGACTTTTTTGATACGGCTGGAACACTTACAAGTGTTGCAAATGTATCTGGGAAAATTGGTAAAGATGGTAAAATACAGGACATTGAGAAAGCAATGCTTTCGGACAGCGTAGGAACTGTTGCAGGGGCAATGATGGGTACATCAACAGTAACAACATATGTTGAGTCCGCTGCTGGTGTAAAAGCTGGAGGAAGAACAGGAATGACATCTTTGGTCATTGGTATTTTATTCCTGCTATGTTTATTTTTCAGTCCTTTAGCTACTAGCTTACCAAAGGAAATTGATGGAGCAGCTTTAATTTATATTGCCACTCTATTCGTAAGAAATATTGTTGATATTGAATGGGATGATATTGCTGAGTCGGGACCTGCTGTCCTTGCTATGATTGCAATGCCTTTCACTTATTCAATTTCTCATGGAATAGCACTGGCATTTATTTCTTATGCTGCAATCAAAATCCTTACTGGAAGAATGGATGTTAGTCCAGCTATATGGGTTATTGCTGCACTTAGTGTAGTAAGTTTTGCTGTAGCTTAACAAGAAATTTTAAACTAAATTTAAAAGGCGGTCTATAAAGATCGCCTTTTTTATTTCTGATGTTTTTTTTTTATATCTTCTATTCTTATCTCTTCATAAACTTCAAAAGGCTGTACAATCCATGGATTGGATTTCAACTTTACTGCACAGAAATCAGGATCAAAAGTGGATTTGTTTTTTTTCCAAAGAGTAGCTGTCTTAATATCTTCTATTTTATTTTCAATTGGTTTATATTTTTTTAACCAGTCTATACTTTTGTTAAAGGTAATTCCTGTATCAGACAAATCATCACAAAGTAGAATTCTACCTCCCATGTTAGGAGCAATTGAGCTCATTTCTCTTGAAAAAACTATGTCACCCTGCTCATCCTCAATGCCTTTGCCGCTATATGACTCTACTGCTAAGTAAGCACACTTTAGCTTAAATACTCTACTTAATACATCAATCATGGGCGCAGCCCCCCGCATAATGCCTATTAATATGGTTGGCTTATAACCACTTTCATCTATTTGAATAGCAAGTTTTTCAACTGTTTGATTATATTCTTCCCAGCTAACAATTAATTTTTCAGTCATATATTTCTATAATATTAATTCTTTAAAATTAAAAGTAAAACTGCAAGAGTAATTAAAGAAAAAATTGAAATAAATAAAATATACAACCTATGAATGTTTCTTCCTCTTAAGTTGAAATAATGACGTGCTAAACCTAAAATTATTCCAATGAGAACAAGAATAATCCAATTATATTGATGATAAACAAGAAAACTATAATGTCCGGAAAGCATAGTAAATAAAACCAAAAAAGTAGAATAGTTATTATGAATAGATCTCTGTTTGGCTGCTAATGATAAAGTCATATCTAACTTTTCATTTCCCTTACTACTATTAATTATATTCATTTGATTTGGGATAATAACTGTGAATACATTTCCAAACATATTTGTTCCTAAAATTAATCCGACGCTTAAAAAAGCAAATTTATCGCTGAATAATTGAGTTAAAGTATATGAAATTAAAAATAGAATAATGATGCAAACAGTAAGAAAAACAGTATTGTTTTTCATCAAGCTTGATTTACATAATAGGTCGTAAATTATCCAGCCAACTATTAAAGATAACAATGATAAACTAATTGCAATTAATGGAGAGAATTGAATACCTTTCCTATCTACTATTAAAATTCCAGCATTTTTATAATAGATTACAGCAAGTAATAGCATGCCTGTTATAAAAGTAAGGTAACTTTGCCACTTAAAAATTACCAATCTATTCATATAGTCAGTTGGTGGAGAGGTTTTTAACCTCATGAGTTTATAATAATAACCTGAGTGCATTAAATATCCTTCACCATCCACCTCTTTGCTGATAATATTTTTATTAAGCTTGTTATCTAGATAGTTAAATAAAAAACTATTCCCTACCCACAAAATTGCAAATAAAACGTGACCCCATCTCAATATAGCCTCAAGCCACTTTACTGTGTAAGGTAAATATTCCATTAATATTTTATTTTGTCCTCTTTTTCTTTCCAAATTTTAAATGCTTCAAGAGCTTTATCTCTATGCATTTGTGTCATTTTAATTTTTCTATCGTTTTTATCTTTATTAATTTCTGAATAAATTAATGAGTCATCAAAATCTATTTCTTGTGCATCTTTTCTTGAGTTTGCATAAAAAATTTTATCGACATGTGACCAATAAATTGCTGATAAACACATAGGACATGGTTCACAGCTTGAATATAAATCGCAACCTTCTAAATTAAACGTATTTAACTTTTTGCACGCTTCTCTAATAGCAACTATTTCTCCATGGGCTGTTGGATCATTTGTTGAGGTAACTTTATTGAATCCTTCAGAAATAATTTTATTTTGTTTTACAATAACACAACCAAAAGGTCCTCCATTATTTTGGATACTTTCGATCGATAGCTGAATTGCTCTTAACATAAATTTTTTATTATTCTCCATAAAATCCATTCATTTTTCTATTTTTAATCTCCTTTATGCTCATTAATATATTTTCTGGAGTAGCAGGAGCGTCAAGAATTGGAATTTTTTTGTAATTTACCACAGAAGCGACTGCATCTTTGATTGCAAAAAAAACACTCATTGCAAGCATAAGAGGGGGTTCGCCGGTGGTTTTAGATTTATTTACAACATTTTCTTTATTGCTTCCCTCTTTAAAAATTTCTACATTAAATTCTTTTGGTATATCACTGGCTGCAGGAATCTTATACGTTGATGGTGAAAATGTTGTAATTTCTCCGTTAGCTTTCCATTTGACTTCTTCCATGGTGAGCCAACCTTGCCCTTGAATAAAACCTCCTTCAATTTGACCAAGTTCGAGGGATGGATTAATTGCATTTCCTGCATCATGTACAATATCAACACGATTCAAAATATTTTCTCCAGTAAGTGTATCAATTGTTACTTCTGATACGGCGGCACCATAACAAAAATAATAGAATGGACGACCTGTAAATTTTTTTTTGTCAAATTTTATTTTTGGAGTTGAGTAAAATCCTGAAGATGATAAAGAAATTCTATTAAAATAAGCTTCGTTAACAATTTTATCAAATTTAAATGATCTATTTCCAAATAAAATATGGCCATCTTTATAAATAGGATCTTTTTTGTCAAAAATTTTATATTTTGATTTTATAAATTTCTCTAAGTTCTTTTTTATTTTTAAAACAGCATTTAATGCAGCTGCACCATTCAAATCTGTGGTTGATGATGCTGCACTTGCTGAAGTATTGGGAACCTTTGAAGTGTTGGTAGATGATATTTGAACTTTTTCATATGGCAAACCAAAAGAGTGGGCAACTAATTGTGCAATTTTAGTATGTGTTCCTTGTCCCATTTCAATACCACCATGATTTAAATGAATACTTCCATCAGTATATATATGAACCAATGCTCCAGCTTGATTAAGATGGATTGTGGTAAATGATATCCCAAACTTAACAGGTGTAATTGCTATACCTTTTTTTTTAAATTTACTTTTTAAATTATATTTTCTTATTTGGTCATATCTTTTTTTATAATTTGATTTTTTTAATAATCTTTCAAAAATTTTGTCTATAACATTATCCTCAATTTTCATTCCGTAGTGAGTTATATTTTTTTTATTTTTTTGATAGAAATTTAATTTTCTTACTTCAAAAGGATCTTTTTTTAAGTACCTAGAAATATTATCAATAACATTTTCTATAGCCATCATCCCTTGATTTCCGCCAAATCCTCTAAATGCTGTTGAGGTCGATGTATTAGTTTTACACAAATAGTTTTCTACTTCTAAATTTTTTAGGTAATAAGCATTATCAATATGAAGTAGCGCTCTTTCATTTATTGCATGAGATAGATCAGGTGACATTCCACATTTCGATGCCAATTTAACTTTCAATCCTTCTATGACTCCATCATCGTTAAAACCAACTTCATAAATTGATTTAAATTCATGTCTTTTTCCTGTGAGAATAATATCATCATCTCTGTCAAGTTTTAGTTTAACAGGACATTTTGTTTTATAAGAAAGTAATGCACAGATACTAGCTGTCATAAAATTTGTTTCTTTCCCGCCAAATCCTCCTCCGATTCTTCTCACTAAAACAGTTATTGAATTATTTTTTTGATTTAACATTTTTGATATTATTTGCTGAACTTCTGACGGATGTTGTGTTGAACTGTATACTAGCAATTCATTGTCTTCTTTAGGAATTGTAAAAGCAACCTGGCCCTCTAAATAAAAATGCTCTTGACTTCCTGTTGTAAAATTTCCTTTTAATAAATTTTTTGATTTTGAAATTGCTTTAGAGGCGTTTCCTCTACTAATTTTTTTAACATTAAATAAAAGGTTATTTTTTTTAAGCGCATCTTCTATAGTTACTATAGGTTTTAGATTTTTATATTTAACTTTCGCCTTTAAAACTGCTTTTCTAGCGAGTTCAGTTGATTTAGCTGCTACAGCAAACAATGGCTGTCCAAAAAATTCAACTTTCTCTTTTGAAAATATAGGATCTCCATCAAAAACTGGTCCTACATCATTTCTTCCTGGAATATCCAAATAATTAACAACTGCTATAACCCCTTCACTTTTTTTAACTTCTTCTAAATTAATTTTTTTTATAATAGCTTTTGATTTTTTGCTCCATCCAATTGCTCCAAAGAGTGTTCCTGGTGGCTCTTTTATATCATCTGTATATTCAGCAAGCCCACTTACATGTTTTATTGCACTATCGTGAGGTCTGCTTTGATTTATATGATTTTGATTATTATTCATTAATTTATCCTTAATAATTTTTGATTTTTAATCTCAAAAAAACATTTTAAAAGAAGGTTTTTTGCTACCTCGATTCTGTATTTTTTGCTAGCTCTCATGTCATCAATTGGTGAGAAATCTTTTTCTAAATTTTTTGTAGCTTCATCAAATATTTTTTCAGAAAATTCTGAATTAATTAATATTTTTTCAGTTTTAATTGCTCTTTTTGGAACCTCAGACATTCCACCAAATGCAATTTTTGCTCTTTTAATATGATTTTTATTGATTTCCAAATTAAAAGAACCGCATACAGATGATATATCATCATCGAATCTTTTAGAAATTTTATAAGCTTTAAAAATGTTATATTTTAATATTGGAATCTTAACGGAATAAATAAAATCACCTTGTTTTAGTTTAGTTTTTCTATATCCAATAAAAAAATTATTAATAGGAATTATTTTTTTTCCATTTTTACCATCTATAATTATTTTAGCGTCTAGTGCCATTAACAGTGGTAGGGAGTCGCCGATTGGTGAGGCTGTTGCAATATTTCCAGCTATGGTACATACATTTCTAATTTGGACAGAGCCATACCTTTTTAAAATATTATAAAAATCTAAATAATATTTCTTTATTTGTTTTTCAAAATTTATTAAAGTTGTGCTTGCTCCAATTTCAATTTCATTTTTATATTTTTTAATAAAATTAAGCTCCTCTATTGAACCAAGATAAATTATTTTTTCTAATTCCTTTCTTTTCTTTGTGACTTCTAATGATAAATCAGTGCCGCCACTCAAAAGCTTTGCATCTTTAACTTTATTTAATATTTTTTTCAGCTCTTTTATTGTTTTTGGAGCAAAATATTTTTTATTATTACTTGTGATTTCAATATTTTTTTTTGTTATTTTTTTTAATAACCTTAATATAATAAATTTGTCTTTATCAAAATGATCATATCTAGATAAATTATTTAAACTTTTAGCAGCATCAATTATCGGTCTGTAACCTGTGCACCTACACAAATTCCCAGACAATGAATCATTTATTATTTCATTATTTATACTTTTGTTATTTTTAAACATAGCAAACATCGACATGACAAATCCTGGGGTACAAAAACCACACTGAGATCCATGGTAATCCACCATTGCATTTTGAACCGAGTGTAATTTGCCATTTTCTGATGTTAAATTTTCTATTAGTATTAATTGTTTACCGTTAAGAACTGGTACAAAAGTAATGCATGAATTAATTGATTTATATAAAATTTTATTATTTTTTAGTTCACCTAAAACTATTGTACAGGCTCCACACCCGCCTTCTGCACAACCTTCTTTTGTTCCAGTTTTTTTTAAATTTGATCTTACGAAGTTTAAAACTGTTTCATTTGGGTCAGGATTTAAAATTTGGTGAACTTTGTTTTGAAAAACAAATTCAATCTTATTAGATGACATTAACTTCCCCTATAAGTTGAATAACTCCAAGGAGAAACTAGCAGCGGGACATGATAATGTTCTTTGTTATTTGAAATTCCAAATCTAATTACTACTTCATCTAAAAAAGGTATTGGATCTAAATCAGTAATATTTTTAAAATAATCTCCAACAAAAAATACAAGTTCATATTTTCCAACTTTAAAATTTTCATTCTCGACTAAAGGTTTGTCTGCTCTTCCATCATTATTTAATTGTAAACTATTTATTTTTACTTTTTTTTGACCTTCAATAAAATATAGGTCTACTTTTATGTCTTTACCAGGTTTTCCTGAAAAAACGTCCAGCACATGTGTTGTTAATTTTGTCATATCGTTAGTTGTATAATATACAAAAATTGCATAATTAATATATTAAAACTGTTTAAAATTAGTCAAAATGGACTCAATAAATAAAGTTAATAAATTAAATAAATCTGATTTTATATCTATTTTTGGAAATGTTTTTGAGAAAACAGAATGGATAGCTGAAAGAGTATTTAATTATATACCTTATGAAAGTTTTGATAATCTTCTTTTAAAATTTTTTAAAATTTATAATGAAAGTAATAAAGAAAGTATTATTAAAATTCTGAATTCTCACCCTGAACTTCTCGTAGAACAAAAACTGACTAATGAGTCTAAAAAAGAGCAAAAAAGCGCTGGGTTAAATGAATGTTCTAAAGAGGAAGTTGAAGAATTTAAAAAACTTAATTTAAATTATAAAAAAAAATTTGGTTTTCCATTTATAATTGCAGTAAAGGGTAAAAATAAAAATGATATTTTAAGTTATTTTAGAACCAGAATTAAAAATTCATTTGATGAAGAATTCATTGAAGCAAAAAAACAAGTTGGAGAAATTGCAACTTTTAGATTTAAAGAAATTATAAAATAAACTATAATTTAAATTAAAAAAATTTATGAAAATTTTTGATTGTTTTATGTACTTTGATGAAGATCTTGTGCTTGATATAAGACTAAACACGTTAGATAAATATGTAGATTTTTTTGTTATTATAGAAAGTAAGTATAATCATAAAGGTGAAACGAAAAAATTAAATTTTGATATAAATAAATATAAAGATTTTAAAGATAAAATAATTTACTTAATACAAGACACCGAGCCCCAAGGTATAGAAGCAGTTAACAATAATGATTTAGAAAATATTAAAAATAAGAAATATATTCTCAATTCTATAAAGAGAGAAAATGCTCAAAGAAATTATATTAATTATGGTCTAAATCTAGCAGAAAAAGATGACTGGATAATAATTTCAGATTTAGACGAAATTCCCAAATTAAATAAATTTAAACTAAAAGACTCAAAAGAAAAATTTATTTTTTTTAAACAAGAAATGATTTATTACAAACTAAATTTAAAATATGAAAATTTTTTGTGGGTTGGATCAAAAGCTTGTAAAAAGAAAGATTTAATTTCTCCTCAGTGGTTAAGAAATATTAAAGATAGAAACTATCCATGGTGGAGATTTGATATTTTATTTAGTAAAAATAAGTTTAGTAATATTATGTTTGTAGAGGATGGTGGATGGCATTTCTCGTATATTAAAACTGCAAAAGAAATTGAATACAAATTAAAATCTTATCTTCATCATAGAGAATATGATTTGAATCCATTAGGAATAGATGGAATTGAAAAAATGATGAATGAAAAAAAAGCTATATATAATTTGAAGCATGACCAAAGATCATTGGTAAAAATAGGAGGAGGTGAAAAACTTAAAAAAATAGATATTAATAAGCTACCAAGTTATGTAAAGGAAAATAAAGAAAAATTAAAAGATTGGTTGGAAAATTAAATTAAAATTATTGTATGGATTATAAAAATAATATTTGATTTTAATATTCAACATCTGTGGGATCAATACTTCTCCACATATACCAAGTAAAAACAGTTCTGTAACCACTATGTAAATTAGAAATTTTATTTAAAAATTTTTCGCTAGGGGGATAATGTTTTTTATAATTTTTTGATATTGCTCTAATTAAACCAATATCTTTAGTTGGGAAAATGTCTGGTCTATTTAAATTAAACATTAAAAACATTTGAGCACTCCAAATACCCAGTCCTTTTAGCCTGGTAATATAATCAATTGCAGAAACATCATCCATTTTCTTTAAACTTGAAACATCGAAAGATTTATTTTTAAAACTTTTTGCAATATTTTTTAAATAAGAGATTTTTTGGCGAGATAATCCTGCTTTTTTCATGCTAGTTGCTTTTAATTTAATAATCTTTTGAGGTATAATTTTTTTTTTGCATTTAGCTTCAAGCCTATTCCAAATTGTGTCTGCAGCTTTGATTGATATTTGTTGTCCTACTATTGTTCTGCAAAGAGAGAAAAAAGGATTGTTTCTGGTTGTTAAATGTCCTTTTTTATATTGCTTAATTATTTTTTTTAATATCGGGTCTCTTTTTGAAAGTGATATTTTAGCTTTATGCCAATATTTTGGTGGTTTACTCATGTCGAGGAATGGAAACTTCTTTTTTAAGTGAAATTTCCCTTCTAAAAATAATAATTGAGGAAATAATAACCAGTAGTGAACCGATTAAAGTTTTTGAGCTAGGAACTTCACCCCAAATAACATACCCAAAAAAAATAGCAAAAACTAAGGCTAGATATTTAAGAGGTGTTACCAAAGATACGTCTGAAAATTTGTAAGATTGAGTTAACCATAAATTTGCTAATCCTCCTAAAATTCCTAAAAGAGATAGCAAAAATAAATCTTTTATAGATGGCATTATCCAACCAGTTGGGATTGTAAAAAAACTAATAATCATAATAGATAAAGAAAAATAAAAACTTATAAGCCAAACTGGTTCTGAAGAAGATAGTTGTTTTATTGTTATTGCAACGTATGATAACCCCAAACAAAAAATAATTGGATATAAATAATATAGATTTAAAGAACTATATCCAGGTTCTGAAATTATTAATATTCCAATAAAACCAACTATAACTGCCAACCACCTATACAAACCTACTTTTTCACTTAGTAAAAAAATAGACATTATTGTTGTAAAAACAGGTGCAGCAAAAGAAATGCTTACAACCGTTGCTAAAGGTAATTTTCTTAAAGCAATAAAAATAGCCACAATTGCAATTAACCCCGCTGCACATCTTCTAAAATGAAGTAAACCTCTATTGGTTTTATAGAAATCTAAATATCTTTTTTTTGGAATCAAAAAAAATAAAGGAATTATTCCGAAAAAACCCCTAAAAAATAAAACTTCACCTATGGGGTAATTTTCAGACCATTTAACAATTAGATCCATGACTGAAAATGCACAAACTGACATAAACATGTACAAAAAGCCTAATTGATTTTTGGAAAGCATAATAATAACTTTAGATTAATTAAATTAATAATCAATGGAAATAGCTGTTTTAGCACTAGGATGTTTTTGGGGACCAGAAATAAAGTTTAGTAAATTGGATGGCGTGATTAAAACTGAAGTTGGATATTGTGGTGGCAACTCTCAAAAAACATCTTATGAAGAAGTATGCACAGGTAAAACTAATCATGCAGAAGTTGTAAAGGTAGAATTTGATAGTGATAAATTATCTTACGAAGAAATATTAAAATTTTTTTTTGAAATACATGACCCAACTACTTTAAACAAACAAGGCCCTGATGTAGGATCACAATATAGAAGTGAAATATTTTATGCAGATTTAAGTCAAAAAGAAATAGCTGAAAAAGTATTTTTAAAATTTAATGAAAAATTTAATGGAAAAATTGTAACAAAAATTTCTGAGATTAAAAATTATTGTAAAGCTGAAGATTATCATCAAAAATACTTAGAAAAAAAATATTAATGTCTATAGTTTCAACTCAATGGCTAGATTCTAATTTTGAAAAAGTAAAAATTTTAGACTGTTCGTGGCACCTGCCAACTTTGAGCAGAGACTCAAAAAGCGAATTTGATAAAGAGCATTTAGAAAAAGCAATTTTTTTTGATTTAGATGATAATTCTGACAAAAAAAGTGACCTTCCTCATATGATGCCTTCAAAAAAAATTTGGGAGGAAATTGTGTCATCAATGGGCATATC
>CACANS010000019.1 GCA_902533945.1 uncultured Pelagibacteraceae bacterium
AAAAGTTAATTCCGCCATCAACTTCAATGTCAAAATTTAAATTTTTATCTTTTTTAATATTATCCAAATCTTTTATTTTTTTAATGATTTCTGGCATAAATTTTTGTCCACCAAAACCAGGATAAACACTCATAATTAAAATTAAATCTATTTTGTCTAAATAATCTAAAACTACATTCAATTCAGTATTTGGATTTAAAGACACACCCACTTTTTTTTTAAAACTTTTTATATGGTTAATTGATTCACTTAAATTTTCAGTTGCTTCGGGGTGAATTGTAATTATATCTGCTCCAGCATCAGCATAATCTTTGATGTATTTATGAACAGGATCTATCATCAAATGAACATCAAATGGAAGTTTGGTTTTTTCTCTTAAATTTTTTATAATAGGAGGACCTATTGTTAGGTTTGGAACAAAATGACCATCCATAACATCGACGTGTATCATGTCAGCACCTCCTTGCTCTAGTCTTTTAATCTCATTGCCTAATTCACTAAAATTAGCAGAAAGTATTGAAGGTGATATTTTTATTTTTTTCATTGATTACCATTTTAGTAGTATCAATTTTGCTTTTTAATTTGAATTAATTTTTACCAAAAATTTGGTAAATTTGTATCGCAATTTCGCTTTCTAGAGGAAATGAGAGCATTCCCATCACAGAATATCCCAATAGATAAGGCATAAGATAAAATCTAAACATATAAAAAAACCAAGCTACATAAAGTGGAATAAGAGGTCTTATTATAAATGAGGGTGTTATCGGCTTGAATAAATTTATTAGCGGATCAGTGAGTTTTACAAAAACTTTCATGAAAAAAAATTCAGAGTCTTCTCTTTGAAAAATATTCATCGCAACTCTTCCAATTAATGTCCACATAATCATACCCATTACATAATCAATTAAATAAACTAATGGATGAAAATTTGCGGACATTAAAAATCTTTAAATTAAAAGGGGCGATAAAAATCGCCCCTTTAAAATGAAATTATTTAGTGTTGTTTTCCAAGTACTGTTCTACCGCTAGGTATACGTACTTCGTCAACCATTCTTTGAGTTGCAGCATCTGGTGCTTTAGTCATTAAACTAACAACAACCATAGATACTAAACTTACTAATGATCCAACTATTCCAAATGTAAGTTGAGTTACACCCCAGAATCCTGCTCCACCATTACGTACCCAAATTAGATACGCAGTACCAGAGATTAAACCTAGTAGCATTCCTGCAACAGCACCCTGTGCATTTGCTCTTTTCCACCATACTCCTAATACAAGTGGGAAGAACAATCCTGACATTGCAAAGTCAAAAGCCCAGATAACTGAACCTAAGATACCTTGAATCTCAAGAGCAGCAATAGATGCTCCAGCGAAACCAATTATGAAAAGTAATACCCTTGCAACAATTAGTCTTTTTGCTGTTTCTGCTTTAGGGTCAATGATCTTGTAGTACAAGTCATGAGATAAAGCATTCGCAATTGCTAGAACCAATCCATCCGCAGTTGACATGGCAGCAGCCATACCACCAGCAGCAACTAGTCCTGAAATTACATATGGTAATCCAGCGATCTCTGGTGTAGCTAAAACAACAGCTTTACCACCCATGAAAAACTCGTTTAAGTCAAGAGTTCCATTTCCGTTAAAGTCGCTAACAAACATTAAATTTGCTTGGTTCCAGTTTTGGTACCAGTCTAATGCTTGAACTTCAGATATTGATTTACCAATAATTCCTGTTGCTAAGTTCGGATCCATTAATGATAGTTTTGATAATGTAGCTAACATCGGTGCTGAAGAGTAAAGTAGGAATATAAAGAATAATGACCAACCTACTGATCTTCTAGCTGATTTTACACTTGGCGTAGTAAAATATCTCATCATAACGTGAGGTAATGAAGCTGTTCCAGCCATCATACAAACCGCTAATGAGATAAATGCCCAAGGTGTAGCATTAACCGAAGAGTGAGCTTTAGTTATTCCTGCTAAGCCTTTTGGAACTGTAGCTAAGTCAGCTGCAGAATTTTTAACTGTTCCTAAACCAAATTGGCTTTCAAGTTCAGCAATTCTAGCAACTTCATCTGCTAGCATAAAGTGAGGAAAGAATCCTGCACCCATTTTATTACTTATCCAAAATACAGGTATTAAATATGCTATGATTAGCACGATATATTGTGCAACCTGAGTCCAAGTTACTGCTCTCATTCCACCAAGCATAGAACAAATTAATATACTTGCTAATCCAATATACACTGCTATTCCAAATGGAATGTCTAGTGCTACTGAAGCAATTGTTCCTGTCGCATTAATTTGTGCAGTCACATAAGTGAATGAAGCAACCGTTAATACTATAACAGCACTTACCCTTGCTAAGTTACCACCATATCTCGTACCTATAAAATCCGGAACTGTATAACATCCAAATTTTCTAAGGTAAGGCGCTAACAAAGATGCAACCAATACATATCCACCAGTCCATCCAACTAGTAGTGCCATATAACCGTAACCTTTAAAATAAATACCACCAGCCATTGCAACGAATGACGCACCAGACATCCAGTCTGCTGCAGTTGCCATTCCGTTGAATACCGTTGGAACTTGTCTTCCAGCTACATAATACGCATCTAATTGAAGTGTTCTTGATAAATAGCCAATCAATGCATAGATACCAACTGTAAATGCAACGAAAAAGATACCTATCAATTTCGCCGACATCCCAGCCGACTCTGCTATTGACATTAAGATTATAAACGCAAGGAAACCACCAGTATATATTCCATATATTTTTGGTAAATTATCTATAAATTTTCCTTTAATCATTTTAGTCATCCTCTCTTTCGGTATAACCAAATTCTTCATCTATTTTTTCTTGTCTATTTGCAAACCAAAAAATTAGTATTACAAAAATTCCAAGTGACCCTTGACATGTCATGTAGTATGACAATGGATATCCTAAAGGTCTAAAGCTAGATGCTTCCATTTCGGCTCCGAAGAAAAAGATGCCAATTGAGAATACAAACCAGATTGCTAAAGTTACAAATAGCAAACCTCTAGTTTTTTCCCAATGTTTTGCTTGTTTTGACATTTTTTTTTCTCCCTATAGTTTAAAAAAAATGAGCATACTTATTATTAAACAATATTAAACCCTTAAAAACCCTAGTATTAATAGGGGTTATATAATATAAAACAACTTTAACTAGAAAATGGCTCTCAAGTATAGATTTAACTTAAAAGATATAAAAGTTAGTGATTTTAAGATTTATTTATTCTCCTTGTTCAAAGCCTTTATACCGAAAAAAAAAATTAAAAATATTCAAGATCTAAAAGAATTTATTCAAAAAAAATCTGCGTGGGTATCACAAGTAACCCTGTACAATTATTTAAAAACAAGAATGGGCACAAAATATGTTTTGCACTTTGATAATGAGGTATTGCTAGGATCAATTAACAAAGCTAAATGGAACATTTATGCTGTTGCTTTACAGGATCTCACTTTTTTTTGTTTTTCATATTTAAATGTTTTTTTTGATTATCAAGATACTGATAAAGCAAAAGTGATTTATGAAAACATACTAGATAATGAAAAATTAAATGGAATGCCACTTGATATAATTGAAAAAGGAAAAAAAAATTTTGATGAAAGACTAAAAAAAATAAATTGGAAAACTCATTGTGATAACTTACCATTTAATGATAGTGCTTTATCCTTATACGAGTGGGCACCCATTGCTGATGAGTTAAAAACTTTAGACAGGAAAATAGTTTTAAATTCTATGATATTAAAGTGGGACAATATTCAAAATGAATTTATAAAATTAATTAAATTTTAAGTATTTTTTCTGTTATCTACTAAACTTTTCACAACACTTGGATCTGCTAAAGTGGTAGTATCTCCAAGTTGCTCATGCTCATTAGCAGCAATTTTTCTTAAAATTCTTCTCATTATTTTTCCAGATCTTGTTTTTGGTAGCCCTGGTGCAAATTGAATTAAATCTGGAGTAGCAATTGCACCAATCTGTTTTCTTACCCAAAGTTTAAGGTCTCTTTCAAGTTCTCCATTTGGATTTTCTCCAACATTTAAAGTTACATAACAATATAATCCATTACCCTTTATATCATGTGGGTACCCAACTACAGCTGCTTCAGCTACTTTTGGATGAGCCACAAAAGCACTTTCTATTTCAGCTGTTCCAAGATTATGTCCTGAAACAATTATTACATCATCAACTCTTCCTGTTATCCAATAATAACCATCTTTGTCTCTTCTACATCCATCTCCGGTAAAATATTTTCCATCAAATTGTGAGAAATAGGTTTCGATGAATCTATTGTGATCCCCATAAACTGTTCTCATTTGTCCAGGCCAAGATTGCGCAATGCATAGTCTTCCTTGACATTCTCCTTTTAAAGTTTTTCCATCTTTATCAACAATTACAGGTTTGATACCATAAAAAGGTTTTGTTGCTGATCCTGGTTTTAAGTCTATGGCTCCAGTTTGAGGACTAATCATAATTCCTCCTGTTTCAGTTTGCCACCACGTATCTACTATTGGACATTTTGAATCCCCGACTGTTTTATAATACCATAGCCAAGCTTCAGGGTTTATTGGTTCTCCAACAGTACCAAGTAATTTTAATGATTTTCTTGATGTTTTTTTAACTGGTCCTTCTCCTTCTCTCATTAATGCTCTAATAGCAGTTGGTGCTGTATAAAAAATATTTACTTTATATTTGTCAACTATCTGCCACCATCTAGAACTATCAGGGTAAGTTGGAATTCCTTCAAACATTATAGTTGTTGCTCCGTTAGCAAGAGGACCATAAATAATGTAACTATGTCCTGTTATCCATCCAATGTCAGCTGTACACCAATAAATATCTTTAGATTTATAATTGAAAATATATTGATGAGTCATTGAAGCATAAACCATATACCCACCAGTTGTGTGCATGACACCTTTTGGTTTTCCAGTAGAACCTGACGTATAAAGAATAAACAAAGGATCTTCAGCATCCATCTCTTCAGGGGGGCAAATCGAAGATGCTTTTTTTACTATTTCATGGTACCAAACATCTCTACTTTTATCCCAATTAATTCTGTTGCCTGTTCTTTTTACTACAATACATTTTTTTACATTTGTACAATGAACCAATGCTTCGTCAGTTATGGATTTTAGAGGAATTATTTTCCCTCCTCTTATTCCTTCGTCAGCAGTTACTACATAATCAGATTTACAATCATTTATTCTTCCCGCTATACTATCAGGTGAAAAACCTCCAAAAATAATTGAATGAATTGCTCCAATTCTTGCACAAGCTAGCATAGTATATGCTAACTCTGGAATCATAGTCATATAAATCGTCACTCTATCGCCTTTTTTAATGCCAATTTCTTTTAAAGCATTAGCAGTTTTTGAAACCTCTTCATGCAATTGTTTGTATGTAATTTTTTTTTGTACCTTTGGATCATCACCAACCCAAATAATAGCATTTTTATTTTTATTTTTTTTTAAATGTCTATCTATACAATTTGCTGAAGCATTTAATTTACCGTCATAAAACCATTTAATATGAACATCTGATTTACTATATTTAATGTCTTTTATTTTTGTATAGGGTTTAATCCAGTCTATTCTTTTGCCCTCTTTTTTCCAAAATCCATCATTATCCTTTATAGATAATTTATATTTTTTTTGATATTCCTTATTATTAATTAATGCCTTAGAGACCCAATCTTTTTTTGTTTTAAATATTAGTTCGCTATTTTTATTTTTCTGTTTTAGTTTTTTTTTTTTAGGCATTTTCTAAGTTTTACTCATTTTATACAAAATTTTCCAGCATTTAGAATCTATTGGCATTACGGATAATCTGCTTTGTTTAATTAGAGGCAAGTTCTGAAGAGAGGGGTTTTTTTTGATACTTTCAAGTGAAATTGAGTTTTTTAATTTATTTTTGAATTTTACTTTAATTGCAACAAATTTTTTTTTTTTATCACTTAGGTCAATAAATGCTGTTTTTACAACTTCAACAACACCAACAATTTCTTTTCCTATATTTGAATGATAAAAATAACAAAGATCTCCTATTTTCATTTTTTTTAAATTATTTGCTGCCTGATAATTTCTAACACCGTCCCAAACTGCTCCTTTATCTCCAGCTTTTTTTTGTTGATCAATTGACCATACATCCGGTTCAGATTTCAGTAACCAGTACTTCATCTAATTGTTTCTCCAGTGTTTACGCCAATTTTGAATCATTGAGTTTTCATTTTACGCCATTTTTATAAAACACGTGCTATACAACGTGTAATACATTTGGATATTAAATTAAACTACTTAAAATTATCAATAAAATAATATCTACAATAATTAAAGCTTCCATTTAATTTTTTTTATTTATTTCATCCTCATTTAAAAAATGATCCAATGAATCTACTCGCTCTACGTTATTATTTTTTTTGATATTTGTTTGGGAAGTTTCTATTGATTTTGTTGCTTTCCCTAAAAAAAAATAAAAATATAAGTATGAAATAGTTACAATTATAATTAATAAATTTTTAACAATAAAAGATAAACCAATATAACTATTTCCAGAACTTTCCTTTAAATCAACGTATTTTAAATATTCACTGTGAAAATAAAATATTAAAAAAATTATAACTAGAAAGAAAAATGCTCTACCCAAATTAGATTTTAACCAAAGATAAAATCTACCATAAAGAAATTGCTTTAGAACAAACTTAATCATTAAAAGTTAGTTATTCCAAACATAGCTCCAACTGCTACGATGGCTCCTTTCCACCCAGCTCCATGCAAAATCTTTTTTTCTTCGGATAATATTAGTTTTCTGAGTTCATCTATTGAGTAATCAGAAACTTTTTTTTGCTGATAAGAAATGTGTTCTTCAACATTTTTTATTGCTCTTTTCCTAAGCATTTTTTTTATTTTTGAAGTAGGATTTAAATCATTAAATTTCATATCTATGTCCCTCCCAGCTACAAAAACATGATCCACAACTGCATACTATTCCTTTGCAGCTACCACACTCTTCCCACTGTTGAGAATTAATATGTTTTTTACAATGAAAACAATGCGTTATTCTTATTGGTTTATTACTTTTCTCATCATTATTTTTATTTATATGTTCGTTCATTTCTTAACCTCCTTTCTTTAGTTTAAGTATTTATTTAGTTGTTTTGATACCAACTCTGCGTATCTGAACCATTCAACAAAATAATCTCTAGATTTGCCTTTACGTTCAATTTCAACCTGCTTAATGGCCTTATCCGTAACCTTGTCTATAATCTTCATTTGTTTGTCTTCTTTTGTCTTTTTTTTCATTATTAGTACTCCTTTCTTTCTAAATAGTTTTTTGTCATGAGGTAAAAATAGGGTGTTTTTTCTGAATTTTAAATACTTTGAAATTTCGACGTATTAAAATAAAAAAAATTTATTATACGTTGAAGATTGAAAGTTTGATTTTTAATGCAATTTTATCCAAATTTGCCAAAAATCTTTATCTCCAACTTTATTACTCCAATAATCAATAAGTGGATTTTTTTTAAAAAATTCTAAATCGTATTTTTCAGACCTAATACCAGTTTTAGGATGAACAATAGATTTTAGAAATTGTTGATTTTCTTTTGTCTTATCTTCCTCAGATGCATCTTTTTTAAAAATTTCTTTAAATTTTTCCCAATATTCTTTGTCATTCAATATACTCCGTATAATTTTAGATTTTAAACCTCTAATTTGAAATTCATGAATTTCTCCGCTTATATCGTCTTCTAATTTATAATAAATTTCTCCGTCCTTGTTTTTTATTTCTAAAATACCAAGCGTTTGTTCGTCAAACTTTTCCTCAAGATTATTTTCTTTTAATAGAATTAAAAGTTGATCAAAGACATTTCCAACCAAATAGCTTGCATAATATTGAAATCTAAATTCTTGCCATTGTGTTCGTGGCTCTATTTTTCTTTTTTTTACTTTTGGGATTTTTAATTTAGGTATTTTTTTATTACCTGGTGAGATTTGTTCATATGTAATAAATTTATTAAAACAATTAGGAGTTCTGCATTCTCTTTCTCTTTCTAAATAATTAAATTCATCAAAAAATTTCGTATTTGTTACATGATTAGTTTTTTGATTACACTTTGGACATATCATACAATGAATTTAGCATATTTTAAAAAACCGTGCTATACGATGTGCTATACATTTGCTGATTATAATTAGCTTTAATCAACATTTTTTATTGCAAAGATAAGGTAAAGGTTAGTGGGAGTCGGTAGAGTCTTAACGATGTATCACAAGTGTTGGTTTAAGTAACCAGTACTTCATCTAATTGTTTCTCCAATGTTTACGGCATTTTTGAATCATCAGTGTTTCATTTTCCTTGGTTTTTTTCTAACTCGTACTATGCAATGTACTATACATTTAATATCTTTATTCATCTAACTCAAGTTTTTCTAAAAAATAGTATTTTTTTTCTGTTCCACAATTTGCTACTGATCTTATTGTCCATCCATCTTTATTGATTTTATCAATGCCTTTTTCTAAATTTCCATTGCCTAAAAATTCAAGTTCATCTTGAGTCAGGCAACCTTGTTTATAATTTTTCAATTTGTTTAATTATTAGCTTATCAATATAATGTTTATCAGTTCTTTCTGTTCTTTCTGTATACCATTTAGTATTTAATAGTTTTTTTTGATGTCTTTTTTCAGTAACTAACTTATGTAAATTCTGCGCTTCTTTACGAGCATCAAATTTAATTTTTGGATAATTTCTCTTAAATTCATTTTTATATTCGTCAGAATTAACTACTGCTCTACAAGTATTAATTTTTCTTGGCATTAGAGAAATAGCTATTTTTTTTGTATCCTCTTGTTCTTTGTTGCTTAATTTTGAAAATAAAATATTTTTTTTCTGCTTTTTTTTAATTGAATATACATAATAAATAAAACGAAAATAACGTCTGTTTATATAAAATCCTATGCGTTTTAAGGTCCAATAATATCTTTTGTTAAATTGAAATTTATTTTTAAAAACTAGATCAAATGCCTCTTGTGGATTTATTTTAAGTAATTTTAATTCTTTTGCTAATTGATTGTAGTCTTTTACAATTAAGCCATTTTTATCAGTAATATAACCAATTTTTACATCCTTAAAAGTTACCATAATATTAAAAATTTTATTTATTTTATTTATAATAAATTAATATACGAAATTAATTCATACGTCGAGATCTCAACGGACGTATTTTTTATTGATGTTTTTAATTGACTGTGATAGAATGTTATTAGAATTTAAAATTGGAGAATAAACGTTAAACTCGCTTCTTCTGTATGTTTTTTGTTTTTTGTTTATTGATTAAGATTGATAAATTCAGGAGTTTCTCAGAAAATAATTCTATCCTTAATGGATGTGTGCTGGCCAGGCTGAGAAGCTCCCTCGAGGCAAATCCTCATTTTTAAAGATAGATAAATTAATGACTTTAATTAAGCTTTTATGAAAAGAGTGTATAAATTTAAGGATGGACATTTCTATATAACTAGAAAACGCTTAGACCACGCAGAAAAATGGATTAAGGGTTTTTTAGAGATAGAACGACAAATAGCAATAAGCGATAAAGTGACCCAATCTATGAAAGCCGAGTCACCTATTACATTTAGATTAACTCAACTACTTATGTTCCCAACTATTTGTTTATCAAACTTAAAAAAATATTTTGTATGGCGATCATTTAAAAAATGTAAAAAGGAAATACGATTGCTAAAAAAGGAGTTAGAGCAATACGACTAAAAATAGAGAACATATCAATACTATTGGATCAATATTTATATCTGCAGCCATTATTTGTTTTGTATTAGTGGTTACTAGACCGGCTACTCCTCCTTTAGACCATTGCTACTATAAAGTTTTTGAAGGGGAATTAGTTTGGCTAAGTCATCTAAATGATCAACGTTCTAAAAAAGAAAAATGGGAATCTAAAGTAGTAGAGAGTAGAGCTGCAAAAAATGCTATTAAAGTTTGTAAGAGAGACTATTTATCAAATAATTAAATTACGTTACTTGAAATCGTACTATGCATTTGCTGATTATAATTAGCTTTAATCAACATTTTTAATTGAAAAGATAAGGCAAAGGTTAGTGGGAGTCGGTAGAGTCTTAATGAAGTATTACTAGTGTTGGTTTCATTAACCAATAGTTCATTATAATTTTACTCCAGCTCCTTTTAAAAATTTTGCACTTTCATCAAGAGCCCATCTTGGGTTCGGCTTAAAGTCTAAATTATCAAACTGTTTTAATTTATATTTTTCTAACCCTACCATAGCAATCATTGCTGCGTTATCACTACATAAATTTATATCTGGAAAGATTATTTTAAAATTTTTTTCTTTACTTAAATTTATTAGTTTATTTCTAATACCCTTATTTGCAGCAACTCCACCAGCTACAACAAAATTTTTTTCTTTATTTTTTTTTAAATATTCATCAAAAGCAATCTTCGTTTTTTCATAAAGTATTTCCTCAATAGTTTTTTGAAATGAAGCAGCCAAATCAAATTTTTCTTGTTCATTTTTTATATTTTTTGTTATTCTAAGTACTGCAGTTTTTAAACCCGCAAATGATAAATTACATCCACCTTTATTAATTATTGGTTTAGGTAATTTAAATTTATTGGGATCACCTTTTTCTGAAAATTTTTCAATTTTAGGTCCACCGGGAAACTCTACTCCTAAAAGTTTTGCGGTTTTGTCAAATGCCTCACCTAATGCATCGTCAATTGTTGTTCCTAGTCTTTTATATTTGCCAAGTTCCTCAACTGATAAATATTGAGTATGACCACCAGAAATTAATAATAACAAGTATGGATATTCTAATTTTGAATTTATTTTGGGGCTTAAAGCATGTCCCTCTAAATGATTTACTGCTATTAAAGGTTTACTTATCGAAGATGCCAATCCCTTTGCAAAATTTAATCCTATAGTTAAACAAACAATTAATCCTGGTCCAGCAGTAACTGCTATAGCATCAATGTCACTTATTTTTATTCTACTTTTATCCAAAGCTTTTTTGGTGATTAAATCTATTTTTTCTAAATGAGATCTTGCCGCTAGTTCTGGAACTACACCTCCAAATTCTTTGTGCACATCAAATTGACTTGATACGATATTTGACAATATTTTTGTATTACCATTTTCGCCATCTTGTAAAATAGCTACCGCGGTCTCATCACAACTGGACTCAACCCCTAAGATTATTGGTTTTTTTATCATAAATTTTTTTTTTTAATTAATACAATTAAACTATAACTATCAAATATAAATAGAATTTATAAAAATGAAAAAAATTACTATTGGCTCTAGAGGAAGCAAATTAGCATTGATTTATGCAGAACGTGTTAAAAAAGAGATTCAAAAATTTTATAAAGATCACATTGAAATCAAAACAATAGTCACGTCTGGAGATAAAAATCAAAAAGATAGGTTATCCGATTTAGGTGGAAAAGGATTGTTTTCAAAAAATATTGAGATTGAGCTTTTAGAAAATAAAATTGATTTAGCAGTACATGCTTTAAAAGACATGCCTTCACTTGAAACAAAAGGATTACTTACTGATTGTTTTTTAAAAAGAAATGATCCAAATGAAATTTTAATAAGTAAAAATAATATTAAATTTAATAAATTAAAACCTAGTTCTGTAGTAGGAACTTCATCTTTTAGAAGAGAATTTCAATTAAAAAATAAAAGAGCAGATTTAAATTTTAAACTTATCAGAGGTAATGTTGATACAAGAATAAAAAAACTTAATGAAGGTAAATACGATGCAATAATTTTATCTAAAGCAGGAATCAAATCTCTCAACTTAATGGATTATATAACAGAAGAATTTTCAACGGAGGATATAATTCCAAGTGTTGGACAAGGTGTTATAGCCATTCAATGTAGATCAAGTGATAATGATATGATTAAATTTTTAAAAAAAATTAATCATATGGAGACTCATATTTGTGTAACGGCTGAGAGAGAAGTATTAAAAATACTTGAAGGAGATTGCGAAACAGCCGTTGGTGCAATTTCAAAAATAGAAGGAAATAAAATTAATATCTCTGCAGAACTTTTTTCAGTGGATGGAAAAGAAAGATACTATTTTAAGTCTTCAAAAAATATTAATCTTTCAAAAGATTTAGGGAAAGAAGTGGGTGAAATTTTAAAAGTACAATCAATGGGATCATATAAAAAATAAATATGCACATTCTACTTACTAGACCTCTAGAAGACTCAAGAGATTTAATTGTAAAATTTAAATCGTTAGGACATTCCGTATCTCATTTACCAGTTATTGAAATTAAAAAAATTGACCATGAAGAATCGAATTATTCAGAATATAAAGGTATTATTTTTACTAGTTCAAATGCAGTAAAAAATTTAAATTCTAAAAATATTGATAAAAAAATTTATTGTTTTTGTGTAGGTAGTATGACTGAAAAATTTGCCAAAAAAAATGGTTTTCAAAATATTTATTCGGCTGATGGAAATGTAAATAATTTAAAAGAAATAATTTTCCAAAATTATATTAATAAAAAAGATAAATTACTTTATGTTAGTGGAGAAATCATATCTTCAAATTTAGACAAAGATTTAATTTCAGAAGGATATTCAGTTAAAAGATTAATAAATTACTCAGTTAAGCCAGTTGAAATTTTTCAAGAAAACTTTATTAAACAGTTAAAATCTTCTATGCCAGAAATTGTATATGTTTATTCAGAAAATAGTGCTAAAAATTTTCTTAACATTATAAAAAAATATGAATTAGTTGACTATTGGATGAATACTAATTTAATGTGTATCGGAGAAAAAACATCTGCAGTATTAAATGAACTTAAATGGAAAAAGATATTTTTGTTTAATCCTGGAGAGGAAGAATTTTTGTTATATAAGATTTAATTATGGAAATATTTAATAATTTTAAAGAATTATTCTTGTCTGTTTGGAAAAAAGGAATTCTTGGCGTAGATATTATGGAGATATTTATAGGAGTAGGAATATTTCTCATATTTTTGATTTTTAGAGGAATAATAAGCAAATTAATTATAAAAAGATTAGAAGAAATAGCAAAAAAAACTAAAAATAAACTTGATGACTCCTTTGTTCAGGCTATGGAGGGCCCTGCAAGATTTTTACCAATAGTTATTGGTTTTTTCATTGCCAGTTATTACATGTCGTTCTCAGAGGATAATAGAGTAATTGTTGATACTATTAATAGAACTTTAATAACTATTTTTATTTTTTGGGTGATGCATCAAGTTATTGAACCAATTTCATATGTTTTAAGTGGATTAAATAAAATTTTAACAAGAGAACTAATTGGTTGGATAATTAAGTCTTTAAAGATTTTAATTTTTATTTTAGGTTTAGCAGCAGTTCTTGAATTATGGGGGATCAAAATCGGACCAATAATTGCTGGATTAGGTTTGTTTGGAGTTGCAGTTGCATTAGGTGCTCAAGATTTATTTAAAAATTTAATTTCAGGAATATTAGTTTTAGTCGAAAAAAGATTTAAAATTGGAGATTGGATTTTAGTAGAAGATATAATAGAGGGAATTGTTGAAAAAATAGGATTTAGATCAACTGTGATAAGAAAATTTGATAAATCAATTGCAATAATTCCAAATTTTCAGTTTGCTGAAAATGCAGTTATTAATATTAGTCAAACAACTAATTGGATTATTAGTTGGACAATAAACCTACAATATGACACTACCGTTGAACAACTTAAATCAATTAGAAATGAAATTGAAGATTATATAAAAAAATATGAAGATTATAAACCAGAGCTAGGTTATGCGGTAAGAATTGATAAGTTTGCTGAGAGTTCAATTGATTTATATGTTCGTTGTTTTACCCAAACTGACGATTGGGATGAATGGTTGGCTGTTAAAGAAAGACTTGCAATTCAAATTAAACAAATTGTAGAAAAAAATAAAGCTTCTTTTGCATTTCCAAGTCAGTCAATTTATGTTGAAAAAAAATGATAGCTGTTTTTTATTTAGTTTTGCAAATTTTAAAACTTTATTCTTATGTAGTAATTGCAAACGTAGTTATAAGTTGGTTAATCGCATTCAATGTTCTAAATACATCAAATAGATTTGTATATTCTATTTTGGAATTTACTTATAGGATGACAGATCCTTTTTTAAATAGAATTAGAAGATATTTACCTAATCTAGGTTCATTTGATATTTCACCAATTGTACTTCTTTTGTTGATCTGGTTTATAGAAATGTGTATGAAACTGTACATAGCACCAATTATTTTTTAATTAATTTATGATATTAATAGATGGAAAGAAAATAGCAGCAGAATTAAGAGAAGAACTAAAAAAGGAAGTATTAAATTTAAAGGGAAAGTACAACAAAACTGCTGGACTTACTGTAATATTAATTGGAGATATGGCCCCAAGCCAAATTTATGTACGCATGAAAGAAAAAGCTGCAAACGAAGTAGGTTTAAAATCAGAAGTTATAAAAT
>CACANS010000020.1 GCA_902533945.1 uncultured Pelagibacteraceae bacterium
ATATTAAGAAAAATGGAAAACTTCCCTCTGGTGAAACAATAACCGAAATAGTAAAAAAATATAAAAATGATAGATGGCTGGGTATTATTGCTGCATGTGTCTCTTTAGAAATAATAGAGAAAACTTCTAACGAATTTAAAAAATTAAATATACCATTTGGTTTTAAAGCTAATTTGTGGGGTGTAGAAGAACCTCTGCCAGTTCATAGATTTAATATAGCTGGCTTTAATGAAGTAGGAAAAAACCCAAACATTACACTAGGAAAAAGAGATGAAATAACTGACAAAACCTTTGGTAAATTTGCAAAAAAAATTATAAAAAATGGAGCAACTATTTTGGGTGGATGTTGTGAAACTAATGCTTCACATATAAAAGAAATTGCGAAACTTAAGTAATTTTCTTTTTAATTGAATGTCTAACAAAATAAATTCCCAAAACTACTGCGGCTACTGCTACAATAACTTTAGAAGTTATTATTTCATTTAAAAAAATATATCCTAACACAATACCAAATATAGGAATTAAATAAGCGACTTGAGCTTGAAAAACTAAACCATTATTTTTTAATATTCTAAATCTCATTAACCAAGCAATACCAGTAGAAAATATTCCAAGGTAAATTAATGAAATTGTTGAATCTAAACGAGGATTTAATTCCCAGGGTTGTTCGACATATACTGTGATTGGCATCAAAAATATTGTAGCCCAAATTAGTATTGATGCTGTCACATTTTCGTTTTTTTTATTACTAACTTTTAATGTTAACAAACCACCTATAACATAAAAAGTTGAGCCTCCTAAAATTAGCAAAGCAGAAAAAATATTATTTTCGTTAATTAATATATCGTCAGAAAATAAAAAAACTATTCCAGAAAATCCAATTAATACACCTAAAACTTTTATAAAATTTATTTTTTCATTTTCTGTAAAGAAATGCGCAAGTATTGTAGCACTCAATGGTGTGCTTGCCATTAATATAGCAGCAAGATTACTTTGCACTTTTTGAACTCCGTAAGCTATTAAAAAAAATGGTATAACCAAATTTATAATTCCAATGGATGCAAACCAATACCAATCTTTTGAAAAAGCTTCTATTTTGATTTTTTTAAAAAAACATAATGCTACAACTGGTATAGCTCCTAAAAAAATTCTAAGAAATGCAATAGTTACTGGTCCGTAAGAATATGTTGCAATTTTAATATTAAAAAATGCAGAAGCCCATATAAGAGCTAATACTGTAAGAAAAATATAATCAGTTAAAGTAGGTTGTCTCATTCTGAAATGTCTGCAATTTTGCCTTTTGTGATTTCATTCAAATTTTTAAAGTCAATTTTAAAAACTGCATTAGGATGTCCAGCTGCGCCATAAATATTTTTAAATCTTGATAGTGACTGATCTATATAAATATTAATTTCATTTAAATGTGCAACTGGTGATACTCCTCCAATTGTAAATCCTGTTATTTCTTTTACTTGATCCGCTTTTGCCATACTCACGTCTTTTTCATTTAAAATTTTTTTTACTTTATTAAGGGAGCACCTCTTATCACCTGCAACCAAGCATAACAAGAAAGAGTTTTTTGTGCACAAAAATAAACTTTTAATTATTGAACCAACTTCTGTATTAAGAGTATTTGCAGCATCTTGGGCTGTTCTTGCAGAATTATCTAAAACTATTACTTCCAATTTTTCGTCATATTCTTTAAGTTTTTTTATGACTCTTTTTACAGGTTCTTTATTTAGCAAGTCTTGCATATTACTTTTTTATTCAACTGTTTATTAGATTTGTTGGTTTTTTCACTTAAAAAGATTGTTACTTATGTAAAAATTGCATAGCTGATATCTTGTTAAATAGCATTCTAATTAGAGTAATTTTTGATATTGAACTATTGATAATAAAGGAAAATAAATGAGCGCAAATAATGTTTTAAAAACAATAAAAGATAAAAAAATTGAATATGTTGATCTTAGATTTACAGATCCAAGGGGCAAACTTCAACATTTAACAATGGATGCAACTATGGTTGACCAAGGAATGTTGAATGATGGAGTTTTTTTTGATGGTTCATCAATCGCTGGCTGGAAAGCTATAAACGAGTCAGACATGATCTTAAAACCGGATTTAACAAGAAAAATTGTTGACCCTTATACTTCACATAATACTTTAATATTATTTTGTGATATTTTAGATGCTATAAAAAAAGATCCTTATGAAAGAGATCCTAGAGGAATAGCAAAAAAAGCTGAAGCTTATTTAAAATTAACAGGCGTTGGTGACAAAGCTTATTTTGGTCCTGAACCAGAATTTTTTGTATTCGATGATGTAAGAATTAAAAATGATATGAATGAAACAAGTTTTGCTATCGATAGCACTGAAGGACCTTACAACTCTGGAAGAAAATATGAAAATGGAAACATGGGACATAGACCAGGTATTAAAGGTGGTTACTTTCCAGTTCCACCAGTAGATAGTGCCCAGGATATGAGAGGCGAATACTTAAAAGGATTAAGAGATGTTGGTATTACAGTAGAAAAACATCATCATGAAGTTGCACCAAGTCAACATGAATTAGGAATGTTGTTTGGTACTTTAGTAGATCAAGCAGATAACGTTCAGCTTTATAAATATGTTGTTCATATGGTTTCTCACTCATTTGGTAAAACAGCTACATTTATGCCAAAACCTGTTAAAGGAGATAATGGTTCAGGAATGCATACTCACCAATCTATTTGGAAAGGAAGTACTCCAGTTTTTTCCGGAAATAAATATGCTGGATTATCTCAAACAGCACTTTATTATATTGGTGGAATTTTAAAACATGCAAAAGCAATAAATGCTTTTTCAAATGCAACAACAAACAGTTATAAAAGATTAATACCAGGATTCGAAGCTCCAGTTCTTTTAGCATACTCTGCAAGAAACAGATCGGCTTCTTGTAGAATTCCAATTACATTAAGTAAAAAGGGAGCAAGATGTGAAATCAGATTTCCTGATGCTTCAGGAAACCCATATTTAACTTTTGCAGCAATGCTAATGGCTGGATTAGATGGAATTAAAAATAAAATAGATCCAGGAAAATCTTTTGATAAAGACCTATATGCTTTATCAGAAAATGAAGTTAAAAAAGTTCCAACTGTTTGTGGATCATTAAGAGAGGCACTCGAAAGTCTAGATAGGGATAGGGCTTTTTTAAAAAAAGGAAATGTTTTTACTGATGACCAAATCGATGCTTATATAGCTTTAAAATTTGAAGAAATTCATAATTTCGAACATACGCCTCATCCAATAGAGTTTGAAATGTATTATAGCTGCTAAATTTATTTTTTACTTTTTAAAATTTTATCGTCAGCAATCTTATTTTTATTTACACCTTCCTTGATGGTATAATCTAAAGTCCCGTGAGCACCAGCTTCGACTTCTTTACGGAGATTCCTGAATAATGATTTTTCCTTCTTGCTTTCAGCAACTTTATTAGAGTGTTTTTCTAAATGTTTTGTATCTCTCATAATAAAATACTATACCTTAAATGATTCTCCACATCCACATCTTTCAGTTTCATTAGGGTTGTTAAATACAAAAGAAGAGGAAAACTCTTCTTCTTTGTAGTCCATTTCTGTTCCTAATAAATACATAATAGCTCCTGGATCTACAAAAACTTTTACACCTTTATCTTCTATTATTTCATCATTTGGATTATTTTCCTTTGCATATTCCATTATATAAGACATTCCTGCACAACCACCACTTTTTACCCCAATCCTAACACCAATTGAATTTTGATCTTTCGATATAATTTCTTTTATTCTATTAGCAGCCCTATTGCTTAATGTAATCAGTTGTTTCACAAATTTAACTCCAATTTTGCAGCTTCAGACATCATTGATTTATCCCATGGGGGATCCCAAACCAGTTGAAGATCAACATTTTTAACTTCTTTAATTTGAGAAATACAATCTTTAACTTCTTTAGGTAAACTTTCGGCGACTGGGCAGTTTGGTGTTGTTAAAGTCATTTTAATTGCTACGTCTTTTTCTTTTATTAAAATATCATAAATCAAACCTAGTTCATATATATTAACTGGAATTTCTGGATCGTAAATTTTTTTTATCTCACTAATTATTTTTTCTTTCAAATTCATATTTAATCAAACTTTTCAATATTAATTTCCTCATTTTTATTATTTATCGCAGAGGTTAAAGTATGCCATGATAAAGTTGCACATTTTACTCTCATCGGATACTGTTTTACACCAGATAGTGACATTAGTTTAGTTTTTTCATCCTCACTTAAATTGTTGGATTTTAAACTATTTTTTTCTTTTATCATTTCAAGAAAATCATTAATTAGTTCTTTTACTACATTTACTTCTTTTCCTTTAATTAAATCAGTCATTATAGATGCGGAAGCCATTGAGATAGCGCAACCACTTCCTTCAAAAGAAACTTCATCAACTTTTTGGTTATCATTTAATTTTAAAAAAATATGAACTTTATCTCCACATAAAGGATTATGACCTTTTGCATCTTTATTAAAATTTTCAGTTTTTTTTAAATTCCTGGGATTTTTTCCATGATCCAAAATAATTTCTTGATATAGTTCTTTTAAATTCATTTTGTATTAAATATTTTTTTACATTTGTTTATTGATTCATTTAGCTTGTCCAAATCTTCTTTTGTATTATAGATGCCTAAAGAAGCTCTAGCAGTTGCAGCAAATCCTAATTTATCATGAAGTATTTGACAGCAATGATGTCCAGCTCTAATAGCAACTCCATCTTCATCTAAAATTGTAGCTATATCATGCGCATGAATTCCATCTAATGTAAATGATAAAACTGCACCTTTTTCTTTTGGATTTCCTATTAATCTTACAGAATTATTTTTTCTAAGTATTTCCTGTCCATAATCCATAATTTCTTTTTCATGTTTAATAATATTATCGATACCTACTTTATTTAAAAATTTAATTGATTCATTAAAGGCTATTACTTGTGCTGTTGCCATCGTTCCTGCTTCATATTTGTTCGGTAAATCACCATAAGTTATACCCTCCTTCTTTACTTCTCCTATCATTCCTCCACCTCCTTGATACGGTGGTAATTCTTCTAACCATTTTTTTTTAGCATAAAGAATTCCAAGTCCAGTAGGTCCATACATTTTATGGCATGAAATTGCATAAAAATCACAATCTAAATCTTGCATATCAATTTTAAGATGTGGCGCTCCTTGGCAACCATCTACTAAAACTGGAATGTTTTTTGAGTGAGCTAATGATGTAATTTCTTTTATAGGTAAAATAGCTCCTGTTACATTTGATAAATGCGTAACTGCAATAATTTTTGTTTTTGGTGTAATTTTTTTTTCTATATTCTCTATTGTAACTTCTCCATCGTCATTAACATCAGCAAATTCAATTTTAATACCTTTTGTTTTTCTTAAATAATGCCATGGCACATAATTTGAATGATGTTCCAATTCTGTTAGCAAAATTTCGTCCCCTTCTTTCAAATATTTTTGACCAAATGTATTTGCCACAAGGTTAATTGCTTCGGTAGCACCTTTGGTAAAAACAATCTCGTTTGCATCTTTAGCGTTAATATACTTTTGAACAGAAGACCTGGTACTTTCATACATATTAGTTGCTGCTACGGCCAAATAATGAAGACTTCTTCCAACGTTTGAGAATTCTTTTGAGTAAAAATCATAAATTCTATCGATAACTACTTGGGGTTTTTGAGAAGAATTGGCGCTATCCAAATAAACTAAATCATTGTTATGTACTTTGTTATTAAATATTGGAAATTCTTTTTTAATATTATCTATGTTCATTCTTTAACTCCAATTAAATTTTTAATTAAATTTCTTATTTGAGAGTCTGTTATTTTTTCAACAACATCCAACAAAAATCCATTTATCAAAAGTTCTTTTGCTTGTTTATAGTTAAGTCCTCTTGACATTAAATAGAATATTGAGTCTTGATTTAAACTACCTGATGCTGATCCATGTGAACATTTTACATCATCTGCGTATATTTCTAATTCTGGTTTAGCGTTAAATTCTGCATTTTCACTCAAAAGTATTGCTTTGCTTAATTGATATCCATCAGTTTTTTGAGCATCTGAATTAACAAATATTTTTCCTTGATAGACAGATTTTGAGTCATTGTCTAATACGCTTTTTACTAATTGATAACTTTTTGTGTTATCTATCAAATGATTAATTGATGTTCTTATTTCATGATGACGTTTTTCATTTAAAGAAAAAATTCCATTTATAAAAGCAGATGAATATTTTCCATTTAAATTGCAGTTAATTTCATTTTTTATGAAGTTTGAACCACAAGATAATACAAATGTTTCTGATACACTATTTATATCTTGATCAATATTATTGAATGAATATTTAATATTACTATTGGTTTTTTGATCTATTTTATAATTTTTTAAAATTGAGTCTTGATTTAATTCAAAATTGTATATTGTGTTTATGAAATTTTTTTCTGATAAATCATTAGATATATCAATTAGTCTTAAGCTACTATTTTTTTTCAGTAAAAAATCTAGTCTTAAATTTATATTTTTAAGATGTAAATTTTCTTTAGTTGTATGATAGATAATTAATGGCTTTTTTAAACCATAATCCTCTTTAACAACAATTTTATAGTACTTGTTAGTAAAGGCATTATTAAGATCTATTAAAGAATTTTCAAAATTATTTTTATCTTTAAGTTCCATTTGATCTAATATTTCAATTTTATTTTCATCTTCATAATTAAATTCAATCTTTTCAATTCTACCATTTATAAAAACAATTTTATTGTGCTCTAATCCATTAACAAAAATAGAGGAATCAATTTTATTTGGAAATGAATAATCATTATAAAAATCTAAATCGCCGATATTTTTTTTTATAATTTGGTTAATGTCAGAGAATTTCCAATTTTCTAATTTTTTATTTGGAAAACCTTTTTTTATAAATTCGTTTAAGTAAATCTTTTTTATATCTATATCTTTTTTTGAAAAACCCGATGTTTTTACAATTTTTTTAAAATCATTTTTTAATTGATTTTCCATTTAATTAAAATTTTCGTAACCTTTCTGTTCTAATTCTAAAGCTAGTTCAGGTCCTCCAGATTTAATTATTTTACCATTCATAAGAACATGTACATAATCTGGTTTTATATAATCTAAAAGTCTTTGATAATGTGTAATTATTAAAAAAGAATTGTTTTTTTTTCTTAAAGAATTAACTCCATTAGCAACTACTTTTAAAGCATCTATGTCTAAACCTGAATCTGTTTCATCTAAAATTGAAAGTTTTGGGTTTAAAATTGACATTTGTAAAATTTCATTTTTCTTTTTTTCACCTCCGGAAAAACCAACATTTAATTGTCTATTTAATTTTTCTTCATCAAATTTTAATTCCTTAGCTTTATTTTTTACTAATCTTAAAAATTCTATTGCATCTAACTCCTTTTCACCTCTTGCCTTTCTAATAGAATTCAAAGATGTTTTTAAAAATATATTTGTATTAACACCTGGTATTTCTAGAGGGTATTGAAAAGCTAAAAATATACCTTTGTGGGCTCTTTCTTCTGTTTCAAGTTCAAATAAATTTTTATTTTCAAATAAAATTTCGCCTGATAAGTCATAACCTTTTTTTCCAGACAATATGTTAGATAGAGTACTTTTTCCTGAACCGTTGGGCCCCATTATAGCATGTACTTCTCCAGGATTTATTTCGAGAGAAAAACCATTTAAAATTGATTTTTTATTTATTTTTGCATTAAGATTATTTATTTTGAGCATTTAGCCAACGCTCCCTTCTAGACTAATTCCAACTAATTTTTGAGCTTCTACAGCAAATTCCATAGGTAATTGTTGTAATACTTCTTTACAAAAACCATTAACTATTAATCCTACGGCTTCTTCAGAATTTAAACCTCTTTGTTGACAATAATGCAGCTGCTCTTCACTTATTTTTGAAGTTGTTGCCTCATGAGCAATATTTGATTCTGAATTTTTATTTTTTATGTACGGTACTGTATGAGCTCCACACTTATTACCCATTAATAGTGAGTCACATTGTGTATAATTATTAGAATTTAAAGCTTTTGGAGATATATCCACCAAACCTCTATAAGTCATGTCAGAAAAGCCAGCACTAATTCCTTTAGATATAATTTTACTCTTTGTATTTTTTCCTAAGTGTATCATCTTTGTGCCTGTATCTGCTTTTTGATGATTATTTGTAATTGCTATTGAGTAAAATTCACCGATTGAATTATCACCTTTTAAAATACAACTTGGATATTTCCATGTTATTGCAGAACCTGTTTCTACTTGAGTCCATGAAATTTTAGAATTATTTCCTTTACAAAGTCCTCTTTTAGTAACAAAATTATAAATACCTCCCTTTCCATCTTTGTCTCCAGGATACCAATTTTGTACTGTTGAATATTTAATTTCCGCATCATCTAGAGCAATAAGCTCAACATTTGCTGCATGCAATTGATTCTCATCTCTCATTGGAGCTGTGCATCCTTCAAGGTAGCTAACATAACTTCCTTTATCAGCAATAATTAAAGTTCTTTCGAACTGTCCTGTATCCGATGCATTTATTCTGAAATAAGTTGAGAGCTCCATTGGACATTTAACATTTGGTGGAATGTATACAAATGAACCATCAGTAAAAACTGCTGAGTTTAATGTAGCAAAAAAATGATCAGTCAATGGTATTACAGTTCCAAGATACTTTTTAACTAGCTCGGGATGTTTTTGAACTGCTTCAGATATAGAACAAAAAATAATTCCTTTTTCTGTTAACTTTTCTTTAAACGTTGTTGCTACAGAGACCGAGTCAAACACTGCATCAACTGCAATATTATTTAATCTTTTTTGTTCTTGAAGAGGTATGCCAAGTTTTTTATAAGTTTCTAAGAGTTTTGGATCTAATTCATCAAGATTCTTTGGTTTGTCTTTGAAACTTTTAGGAGCTGAATAATAATATAAATCTTGATAGTCTATTTTTGGATATTTGGGTTTTTGCCAATTTGGCTCTTTAAGAACTTTTAACCTTTCAAATGCTTTCATTCTCCATTCAAGTAACCATTGAGGTTCCCTTTTAATTTTTGAAATAAATTTTATGACTTCCTCACTAAGACCTTTAGGAGCTTTAAAACTTTCAATATCAGTTGAAAAGCCATATTTATAGTCTTTTAATTTTTCTAATTCTTTTTCTCTCATTATAATTTTTTGTTCTGTGTTTTTGTTAATTCACTTAATTTTTTATTTTCAAAAAAGCTATTTATATGTAAATCTAATTCATCCCAAAGATAATGTGTTATACACTTTGATGATTTTCCATTACATCCTTTTTTAGAATCTTTATTGCAGTTAATTGTTTTGACATTCTCATCTACAGCAAAAAAAATTTCCGATAATTTTAATTCTTCAGCTTTTTTAAAAAGTATATAACCACCTCCAGATCCCCTAATGCTTCTGACAATGTTGTGTTTCTTTAATTTTAAAAAAATTTGTTCTAAATAAAGTAAGGATATTCCCTGCCTAAATGAAATATCTCTTAAAGGAACAGGACTCGCTTTATTAAAATTAGCCAAATCAGCCAAAGCCATTACTGCATATCTGCCTTTTGTTGTAAGCTTCATAATCCCACGTTTTACAGGCTTTATATATATACCCGAGTAAAATAGTCAAGATTAAATGAAATATTAAACCTTGCAATTTGTCACTCAGTTTTGATACAAAAAAACAGATTTTTTTTAGATAATAATAATCATTATCATTTAATTTATGGAAAATAAAATTATTGAAGTATTTATTCCTGGACCGGCTGGAAGAATTGAAGCAAAATATTTTAAAAGCAATAAAGCAACTTCACCTATAGCAATAGTTTTGCAACCTCATCCGCAATATGGAGGAACAATGAATAATAAAATTGTTGTAGAATTATTTCAAACTTTTATGGAAAATAATTTTTCTGTTTGTCGATTTAATTTTAGAGGTGTTGGAAAAAGTGATGGTGAATTTGATAATGGCCAAGGAGAATTAGCAGATGCTGCTGCTGCGCTTGATTGGCTAGAAAAAGAAAATTTTGATAATTCACAATGTTGGGTTTCAGGTTTTTCCTTTGGCTCCCTTATAGCAATGCAATTATTAATGAGAAGACCAGAGATAAATAGATTTATATCAGTTTCTCCACAACCAAATGTTTATGATTTTTCATTTTTAACACCATGCCCTTCATCGGGGCTAATGGTTTACGGAAAAAAGGATGAACTTGTCCCATTTAATTATATAAAAGATTTGGATAAAAGACTTAGTTTACAAAAAGGTATTAAAGTTGAGTTCCAACAAGTTAATGAAGCAAATCATTTTTTTTCAAAATCTGAAGTAACACTCAAAAAAATTATAGATAAATATATAAAAAATGAAACAGCTTTATATTAAAAATTTTTAACTACTTCGCCTCCAGTGCAAGGTTTTTTGCAACCTGTTGTTTTTGGAAAAGAAATTGGTAATTTCAGATATGATCTTATTGCTAAATAAGCAAAAGCTTGTGACTCTATATAATCTCCATCAATACCATTTATATCTATTAAATTAATATTACAGGAAATTTTCTTTTTAATACTTCTTATCAGAAAATTATTTTTTCTTCCACCACCTGATACATATATATTTCTATTAACTAATTTTTTTGAGCAGATATCTGCTGTAAATTCTGTTAATGTAGCTGCGCCATCTTTTAAAGATAATTTTTTTACAAAATCTAAATCGAAGTCGTTAATGTCATATGATTTTTTTTTACTTAGTTTGCTTCTATAAAAATTATCTAAGGATTGATTTAGTATAAACTTATTTATATTACCTGATCTTGCTATTAAACCTTTTTTATCATATTTTTTATTTGATTTTAGTCTAACCCATCTATCAATTAAACAATTGCCAGGACCTATGTCTTCAGAACTAACCAATTGATATTTTTTGTTTATGGAAGTTATATTTGCTATTCCACCGATGTTTAATATTGTAACTGGTGTTTTTATTTTATATTTTTTAACCAATAATTTATGAAATACTGGCGCTAAAGGAGCTCCTTCTCCATTATTAGCTAAATCATTTTTTCTAAAATTGAATACGACTTTTTTTTTGATAAGTTTTGAAAGAAGTTTTCCATCTCCTAGTTGTTTAGAAATTTTTTCTTTTACATTATGAAAAATAGTTTGTCCGTGAAATCCTACAAATTCTATCTTTATTTTTGTTTTCTTTAAAATTTTTTTAACCGATTCTGCATGAAAAATAGTTATTTTTTTTTCAACTAATTTTATTTGTTTACGATATTTTTTTAGATCTTTAGAAGTTTTAATTTTACCTTTTAATTTAATCAAATTATTATAAATACCTGTTGGATATTCGTAATATTTATCTAAAATTGTTGAATATCTAGTTTTTCCGTTTGTTTTGATAATTGATGCATCCACTCCATCCATTGATGTTCCGCTCATTAAACCTAAACAGTAGTAACTTTGGTTCATATATATTTTTTAATTAATTCAAATAAAGTATATTGATTCTACACTGTTTTTAAAAAATATGGAAAATTCATACTTATCTGAATTCAAAAGTAGACAATATTTCAATCAATGCACTAATTTTGAAGAGTTAGATCAATTGATGACTAAAAAGAAAATTAGAGCATATATTGGTTTTGATTGCACTGCTCCGAGCCTGCACGTTGGTAGTCTTCTTCAAATCATGTGTCTAAGGTTATTACAAAAGCATGGTCACCAACCAATTGTATTGTTAGGTGGTGGAACAACAAGAATAGGAGATCCCTCAGGAAAAGAAGAAACAAGAAAAATTCTTTCTGAAAAACAAATTGAAAAAAATATAAAAAACATCGAGAAAGTTTTCAAAATATATTTAAAAACAAATAATCCAAAATTAAAACCAATTTTTGTAAACAATTATAAATGGCTTGGAAAATTAAATTATATAAAGTTTCTTAGAGAAATTGGAAAACATTTTACTGTTAATAAAATGCTAAGTTTTGAAAGTGTAAAATTAAGATTAGAAAGAGAACAATCACTAAGTTATATGGAATTCAATTATATGATCCTTCAAGCTTATGATTTTCTTGAACTTAATAAAAGTAAAAATTGCATTATGCAAATCGGTGGTTCAGACCAATGGGGGAATATTATTAATGGAGTTGAACTTATTAAAAGATATTCAAGTAAACAAGTTTTTGGATTAACAACTCCATTGATAACCTTAGCATCAGGATCAAAAATGGGCAAAACAGAAAAAGGAGCAGTCTGGTTGGATAAAAAATTACTATCAACATATGATTACTGGCAATTTTGGAGAAATACAGATGATAGAGATGTTGTTAAATTTCTTAAAATGTTTACAGATTTAAGTGTGGATAAAATAGAAAATATTAAAACTAAAGAAATTAATTATTTAAAAATATTATTAGCAAATGAAACTACTTCAATGTTACATGGAACTGAAGCAGCTAGGCAAGCCGAAAAAACTGCAAAAAATACTTTTAAAAATAAATCTATAGGCGAAGAATTGCCTTCAGTGAATATAAGCAAAAAACAAATCGAAAAAGGTATAAATATTTTAGATATTGTTATTTTATCTAAAATGTTAAGTTCAAAAAGTGAAGTTAGAAGAATGATAAGAAATAAAGGAATTAAAATAAATAATATTACTATTGATAACGAAAAAAAAATAATTTCTACAAAAGACTTTGAAGAAAATAGCATGTTAAAATTATCTTTAGGAAAAAAAAAACATACTGTTTTTAAGATTAATTAATTATTTTTTAACTTTTTCTAAAGTCCTAGTTATAAATCTGGGAGCAAGAGTTTTAATAGGATTAACACTTGTTTTTAAATCATCTTTTGGACCTTTAATTTTAAAACTTACACCAAAAACACCCTCTCCTGTTTTTTTTCCTACCAAAATGTTACCAAGCAAAGGTATTGAGGCAACAAATTTATTTATAGTTGTTGCTGGTACCAATGTTCCTCTTAAACTAATTAAATTTGGTTTTTTTTGAACATAACCTTCCATAAGAATCGAAATTGCTGGTCCAATTGCATAAAGTTCTTCAATTTCTGTTTTGTCAGAATTTGAATTAAATTTCATATCAAGTTCATCAAATCTAATGCCTTCTCCTGTTAATAAATCTGCAATACCTTGAAGAGATGCTAGTGTTAAAATTTTTGCTAGAGCAGGTATCTTTTTTACTTTAAAATCATATATTTTTAGTTGTGACACAGAAAAAGATTTTCTTTCAATAGAATGAAAGTCAAGTAACCCTCCATTGAAACCCTTTATAAAATCATATTTTTTGACTAATGGTTCGGCTAGCTCTGAATATAAAGTGGTAATTTTGGACTGATTTTTATTGAAAATTTTAAATGAAACAACTTTACCATTGGAAAATTTACCATCTAATTTTGCTCTTTCTATTTTACTTTTAT
>CACANS010000021.1 GCA_902533945.1 uncultured Pelagibacteraceae bacterium
AGATAAAACTTCTGAAAATCAACCTGAAGGTGCAAATCCTACAGATAATACAAAAAATTTAGAAAATCCTATTTCTTCATCAGAGAATAAAGATGATGTTAGTTCTACTGAACAATCCACTCAATCCGAAGTAGAAAAAATACCGGATAGTCCACAAACTACCGATGAAAAAAAGGAACACGAAGTAATTCACAAAAAAGAAGGAAGACTACATATATATGTAAGGCAAGATAAGTATAAAGGGGAGTTAAAATCAAAAAATTGGGTTGGTAGACTTTATTTTGAGGGAAAACAAAAGATTTCTTCATCTGGAACTCCAAATTTAGAAGAAGCTATACCAATATTAGAGAAATGGTTTGATGATGTTCACGCGAATAAACTAAAAGAACAAGAGACAACTCAAACAACACCAGAACAGCCAGCGGAAACACCAGAACAACCAGCGGAAACACCAGAACAGTCAGCTCCAACAATGGAGCAAACAAAGGAATCCATTCCAGTGCAAACAAATATTTCTCAAGAAATTAAAAATGAAAATATAAAAACTACTGAAAAAGAAAGTGAAGTAAAATCAAAAATAAGTTTTTTAGATAAATTTAAAAATATTAAATTTAAAAAACCTTCTTTTGCAAAAGGTATTAAAACACCAAAAATTTCTGCCGGAGGAAAAAGTAATTTAAAAAGTAAATTTGAAAGTTTTTTTAAATCTAAATTAGGTAAATCTTCTGTACAAGGTGAAGAAATTGTTGGAGTTGAACTAACTAATAAAGAAATAAGACTAGCTCAAATTTCTAGTAACAAAGCAAATCAATGGGTATTAGAAAAATTTTTTATCCATCCAGTTGATTTACCAGAAGACTCAAGTGTCTTGGATAATGCAGAAAAAATGGGAGAACAATTATCGCTAGCATTACAAAAATCTAAAATTACCACTCCTAATGCAGCTATAGCAATACCTGTAACTAGTGCAATAATTCGTGTAGTTACCGCACCTTTAATGAAAGATGAAGAATTACAGAAAGCAATTGAAACTAATTCTTTATGGGAAAATTTAGTTCAGCTTACAGATAACTTAGATGATTATTCTATATTTCATCAAGTCATAAATAGAAATGAAAAAGAAAATACAATGGATATTTTATTTGTTGCTTCGAAGCTTACAGATATCAATAGTTATACTTCAATAATAAAATCCAGTGCACTTAATCCTGTTATAATAGATGTTAAATGTTTTGCTCTTAAATCTGCAGTAGATCAAATAAATGTCATTTCAAGAAAAACTGAAGATGCAAATTTAACTGCTGTATTAGAGTTTGGATTAGACGAGAATTATCTTATGATTTTGTATGATAATAACCCAATAATTACTGATATTTTTTTGAGAGGACAAGATAGAAAAATATTAATGGAGTCTGAAAATCAAGAAGAAAAAGAAGCTTTAGTTAGAAGATTTACTACTCAAGTTAAACAGGCGGTTCAGGATTTTGAGACAAAATATGAAAAAAGAATAAGAAATATAAAAATTGTATCTGATTTAAAAAATGTAGAAGATTATTTATCTATTTTTAGAAAAAGTCTGGTAAACATAGGTTTTAACTTATTTGATCCTATTGATGGATTAAAAATACCTCAGCAGTATGAACAACAAGTAAACTTACCTAATAGATCTTACCTTACAACGACTGTTGGACTTGCTTTTAGAAAATTAGATGTATTTGGTTATTATAAATTTGTAACTGCAGTAAAAAATATCAATTTGTTACCTAATAGACAGGGAATGTTTAAGCAAAAGAAAATGAAAGCAATTTCAAATTTTGCATTTAAAGGTTTTGTAGGAGCTGTAGTAGGTATTTATCTTATATTATTTGCATTATCTTTTTGGAATATACATTCTTATAATAAAAAATTACAAAATTATAACCAGGTAGTTAAAAACCATAAACTTAAAGCCCAGGAAAATAAAGCTATTTCAAAAGAATTAAAATTAATAACCACAACTTTAAAATTAAGTAATAGTTTGAAGTCAAATAAAGATTTGAGTTATAGAATTTTAGCCCAAATAGCATCTAGTGTCCCAAAAAGAGTAAGATTTGATAAAGTTGATTTTGACGGCAAATTAACTGTAACAATACAAGGTATTGCTGCAAGCGATCAAGATATTTTAAAATTTATAAGTAATTTAAGTAAACAAAAATTAATTAAACAAGCATCTTTGTCATCTATGAAATTACCAACAAGAAAAGCGGGAACAGTGACAATGAAAGGTTTTAGAGTTTTTGTAAAAATTAAAAGGACATAAATAATATGGATTTAAAATTAGATTTAAAAAATTTAAATGTTGAAGATTTAAAAGCAAAGGTTTTACAACTTGCTGATAAAAAAACATTAATCAAAATTGGAATTTCAGCTGGAGCGATAATATTATTTCTAATAATTTATTATGCAATTTTAAATCCAATAGTTGATAAGAAAAAAACCAAGTTGGAAGATATGAACGGTAAAAAACAGGAAACCGCAAAGTTCATAGGTGAGATAAAAGCAAAAAAGAAAAAGATTGAAAAACTTAAACCTAATTATGAAAAATTTTCCACTTTGTTTCATTCAAGAGCAGAGGTTGAGGGTCTCTACCAAACTTTAAGTGAATATGCAGGGATTAATGATTTAGTTATAACAAAAATAGAAAAACAGGATATTAAATCAGTATCAAAAGCAGATGCTATAGAAAAATCATCTGGAAAAAAATCTAAGAAAAAGAAGAAAAAGAAAAAGAAGAAAAAAACAAAAACTAAAAGTGCTGAAAATATAGCTTATTATAAAATACCCGTAGATTTTGAGATATCAGGCAATTTTTTAGGATATATCAAATTTAAAAGAGCATTATCGCTATCACAAAAGATGTTAAATTTTGACAAAGAGAACATTACAGTGGTAAAAGGAGATACAACCGGTGCGATAAAAGTAAAAGGAACTTTAACCATAGTGGGATTGGCCGATGAATTTTTTTAAAGTTGTAATTTTTTTATTAATATCAATTTTAAGCATAAATAATGTATTTGCTGATACGACTGAACAAGATATTTTGGAAAAAGCAAAAGAAATTAATAAAAAAATAAAAAAACAACAAAGCGACAAAACAAAGAACATAGCATCAGAAGTGGGAGAGGAAGAGCCTTTACCATTAAATGATCCATTTGTTGGAGACGCATCTCTTGGAGGTGGAACCACTACTGCCACTATTGTTTCAGATAGTGATGAAGATCGATCAGGATTAAGTTTATATAACTTTAAACTTGTAGGAATAGTTACAGGAGAATATGAAAGTTATGTTTCTTTAATTAATTCTTCGGGAGAGATAGTAACTTTACAAATGAATGAAGAATTAAGTCCTGGAGTGAAACTAGTTGCATTAAATCCCGATGAAGCAACATTTGAAAAAGATGCAGACTCTTACTTAAAGATTAATTTTAAAAACCAAATTAAAGAAACTTCGGATATATACTAATGAATTTAAAAACATCAAAAATAATTATTTTTTTAATTTCTTTAATTTTCGTACTTAATAGTTGTAAACAAGGATCTTTAGCAACAAAAGCATCAAAAAAATTTAAACACAATACACCACTAATTAAAGAAGATGTTAAGAAAATAGGACAAAAAGAAATTGATAAAACACTAGAGATGGGACCACAGCCAGTTGAGGCGGACATAATAAAATTGCAAAAAAGAAAGAAAATTTCATCTGTTAAGGAAAAAAATTATTTATTAATTCCAGAAGAAGCAATGATGCTAAAACAAAAAATTACATTTAAATTTCAAAATTTGGATTACAAAGAAGCGATGAATTTAATGGCAAAAATAGGAGACGTAAATATTTTGGTTGGAGAAGAAGTTGCCGGAGGTATTACAGCTGAACTTAATGATGTACCTTGGGATAAAGCTTTTAATGCTTTATTGGATATGAAAAATTTTGCAGCCGATATTGATGTGGGTAGTAATATAATTAGAATTCACACACCTGCTACTTTAACAGCTCAAGAAAGTTATAAATCTGCTCGTGCAGCAGCAGTAAGAAAAAAAGTTGAATTAGAAGATTCTGTTGAACCTATAGTATCAGAAATATTTAGATTGTATTACATTACTCCCGCTGAAGCAAAAGCAACAATCACAGAATTATTTACATCAGTTGGTGATGGTTTAAATTTTTCTCCAATACAAATTACAGAAGAAAAAACTACAAGATCAGTAATAGTAAGAGGAAAAGAAAAAGATCTAGACGTTGTAGATAAAGTAATAAGAGAAATAGATGTAAGAACGAAACAAGTTTTAATAGAAGCTTTTATTGTTCAAGCTACATCTGGCTTTGAACAAAAATTAGGTAGTAAGCTCGGTGGGAGTTATGCACGTAAAGGAAAAAGAGCTGGGGGCACAGTTGGAGGTATGGATGCTGCTACTGTAGGAACAACAGCAAGTTCAGCAGCAGTAAGTGATGCAGGATCTCTTGGCACCGGTGGAATAGGATCTTTCCCAGCGGTAGGAGCAACAAGCGGTATAGGAATTTTAAGAAATACTGGTTCTGCAGTATTAAAAATTCAGTTAGAAGCCATGGAGTCTGAAGGAATGAGTAAAGTTATATCAAATCCAAAGGTTTTTACTTTAGATAACCAAGTAGCATCAATCACCCAAGGGGTTCAAATACAGGTGCCTGGAAGTGGTGATACAGGACCATCTTTTAAAGATGCAGCGTTGAAACTTACTGTTACACCAAGTATAATTGGTGATGGAAATGTTCTTTTGGAACTTCAAGTAAATAACGATACGCCAGATAGAACAAATCCAGGTGCTGTTGGTATTAACAAAATGGAAATAGCAACAAAACTTTTAGTAGCAGATGGAGATATAATTGTGATTGGTGGAATTAAGAAAAACGAAATAACTGGTGCAGAACAAAAAGTTCCTGGAATGGGGAATGTGCCAGTTATAGGAAAATTTTTTAAAGGAAAACAAATCAAGGATGATATGACTGAACTTTTAGTCTTTATTGCCCCTAGAGTATTATAATGCTTAAAATAAGTAGAGAAAGTGAAATTAACTTAATAAATGTCTTAATTGATAATGACATTATATCAGGAAAAGATTTAGCAAATATAAAAAAAGTTAGTTCAGAAAAAAACTCATCTCAAATAGATGCAGTTTTTGAACTCAAATTAACTGATGAACAAAAAATATTAGATGTTTTGGTTAAAGAACAAAGCTTAGAAATAGTAGATTTAACAAAAATTCAAATTACAGATGAAATTAAAACGGTTCTTCCATCAAATTATATAAATATGAATTTTGTTGCTCCTTTTAAAATGGACGGCAAAACTCTTCATATAGCTATATCTGATAGTTCTAAACTTGGTTTAATGAGAAATTTAAAAGCTATAACAAAAAAAAATATTGAACTACATGCAGCAAAAGTTTCACAAATTTCAGAATTTATAGAAAAAATTTTAAGTGAAAGTGGAGATGTTACAACAGCAACAATTAGAAAAGAAAATATATCTAAAGAAAAAACTAAAACTTTTGACAGTGATTTAGGGGAAGCAGGAGAAGTACTTGAAAAACCACCCGAAGAAGATATTGAAGCATTAGAAAATGAGTCAGAGGTTATAAAGTTTAGTACGGCAGTAGTGGCTGATGCAATTAAATCAGGTGTCAGTGATATTCATATCGAACCATATAGATTTAGTTCAAGGGTTCGTTATCGTCTGGACGGTATGTTGACAGAACAAGAACAGTATAGAAAATTTCTTCATGACAATTACGGTGCAGTCGTAACTCGTTTTAAAATAATGGGTAAACTAGACATTGCTGAAAGAAGATTGCCTCAAGATGGAGCAATAAATTTTAAAATAGATGGAAAGGTGGTTGATTTACGATTATCTATTTTACCAACCGCTAGCAATGAAAGAATTGTAATGCGGGTTTTAAATAAAGATGCTGGAGATATAACTCTTGAACAGTTAAATTTTGAAGACGCTGATTTACAAAACTTAAGAAAAGCAATTTACAGTACTCAAGGATTAATTCTTGTAACAGGCCCTACTGGTTCAGGAAAATCGACAACCTTGTACAGTATTCTCAAAGAAGTAAGCAAACCTCATTTAAATATTTTAACTGCGGAAGACCCGGTTGAGTACGAACTAGATGGTGTTGGACAAGTTCAAATTAAAGATGATATAGGACTATCTTTTTCTGCCGCATTAAGATCTTTTCTTCGTCAAGACCCAGAAATAATTTTGGTAGGAGAAATGAGGGATAAGGAAACAGTTGATATTGGATTAAAAGCTGCACTTACTGGTCACTTAGTGTTTAGTACACTCCACACTAATGATGCACCGAGTACAATTACTAGATTACAAAATATGGGAACGCCTGATTACTTAATTAGTGCTGCGACCCAGCTGGTTCTAGCACAGAGACTTGCAAGAAGATCTTGTAAAGACTGTAGAGTACCTGATGAAGATGTTACTCCAAAAGTCTTAACTGATTTAGGTTTTTCTCCTGAACTAGCCTCAAGAGTTAAAGCTCTTAAAGGCAAAGGATGTCCAAAATGTAAAGACTCAGGTTACAAAGGACGACAAGGAATTTATGAAATTTTAGTTGTTTCTAAACCAGTTAAAGAAGCAATATTAAGAAAAGCAACCACTCCCGAAATAAGAGAAATTGCAGTAAAAGAAGGTTTTCAAACATTACAAGATATGGGAAGAAGACTTATTGCAAATGGAGAACTTAATTTTAGAGAGTATGAGCGTGTTTTATCTTCATAATATTAATTAAAAAATGGAAGCATTTACATACAAAGGAATTTCGGCTGGAAAATATGTCGAAGGAGAAATAGAAGCTTTAAATCCAGATGAAGCTTCTCATAAACTAAAAGAACAAAAAATAATAATTACAAATCTTATTAAATCAAAGAAAAAGAAAGCAGAAGTAAAAGCAAAAGGTAAAAAATCTGGTGGTTTTTCTTTTGGAAAAAAGAAAGTAAAAGTAGAAGAGATACTTATATTTTCTAAACAATTTGCAACAATGGTGAAAGCAGGTCTTCCAATTTTAGAAGTACTTGGAATGTTAAGAGATCAACTTGAAAGTCCAGCAATAAAAGAAATAATTGAAGATATTAGAAAAAGTTTAGAAGGCGGTGTAACTTTATCCAAGTGCTTTGAAAAGTATCCCCAATACTTTGATAATGTTTATGTAAACTTGATTAAAGCTGGAGAAGCCAGCGGTAAATTAGATGTGTTTCTTTTAAAAATAGTAGACTCCCTTGAAAAAAAAGAAAAAATTAAAAAAAAAATTAAAGGCGCTTTAATGTATCCAGCTATAATGTTCACGGTCGCTATAACTGTTAGTGCTTTTATGTTAGTCAAGGTTGTTCCTGTATTTGCTAAAATGTATGACGGTATGGGAATTGCTTTACCAAAACCAACTGCAGTAATCATGTCAATGAGTGATTTTTTAAGAGGAACTGGTGGAATGGTAATGCTTATTACTACAATTACTATTGTTGTAACTTTTAGGTTTTTAGTTAAAAACAATGCAGCCTTCAGATATAGATGGCATAAACAAGTTTTAAAGCTCCCAGTATTTGGTGAAATGATTTTAAAATCTTTACTAGCAAGAATTTCTTTAATTTTAGGTAATCTTAGTGCTGCAGGTGTTAATTTGTTAGAAAGTTTAGAAATTGCAAAATCAGTAAGTAATAATGATGTTGTAACTGAAGCTCTAGAAAATGTTAAAAAGGGAGTATTCTCTGGTGATACATTAACTAAACTTTTTTTAAAAGAACCTTTATTTCCACCTACGTTTAGTCAATTGATTTCGGTCGGGGAACAAACAGGTCAACTTGATGAAATGTTTGGTTCAGTTGCGTCTTACTACGAAGAGGAATTTGATACTACGGTTGACAACATGTCTAGCTTGATTGAGCCTATAATGATTGTTTTTATGGGTCTTATGATAGGTGGATTAATGATAGCAATGTATTCACCAATATTTAATGTTGGAGCTTTAATAGGTTAAATTTTTTTAGTTAGAACAAGATGATTAACCCATCCTTTTTGGTCTTTTTTAAAAACGGCATTGTCCATGATTTGTTTTATAAAAAAAGTTCCTAAACCACCTGGTTTAATGTCGTCCAATTTTCTATGCTGGACATTTCCTGGGACCACTTCTTTTCCTTTATCATAAAATCCTATTTCAAGATTATTGTCTTCGAGTGAAATTTTAATTTCCATTCTATCTGAAGTTTCTTCTACTCCTTTATATCCATGTTTAACAATGTTTTGAGCAGCTTCTGCAATTGCTAAAACCAATTCATCTTTTTGATCTTGGGGTAAATTTATTTTATCAAAAACTTCTCTTGAAAAAGTTCTGACATCTTTAAGACTGCCTGAGCTAACTAGAAAATCTTTCGATTCTGATAAATTCATTATTCAAGATTTAGTATCTGTTCAAGTTTTGCCATCATGATTACTTTTAGTACAGATTTACTTACTTCCTTTACAACTACTTTTGTATTTTTTTCTAATGCTTTTTGATGGCTTTCAATTAAAACAGAAATCCCAGATGAATCCATATAAGAAACATCTTTTAAATTTAAATGAACTTCTTTTCCCGATTCAACAATGGGTAAAATTACTTCTTTAGCTTTTTCAGTAACATCCATATCAATTTCGCCACTTAAAAAAACTGTGCTTATGTTGCCTTCTTCTGTAACCTTGTATGTCATAAGAGTTATTAGATAACATATAAATTTAAAATATTAAAATGTAGAAAAAAGCCCCATTATGGGCAATTATTGCAATAATTAAGCTTTATAAACAGTTTACTTATCTAAAAATAATAATAAGATTTGTTCAAATAAATAATATAGGGATGAAAATATGAAAAATAATAAAGGTTTTACTCTAATCGAATTATTGGTTGTGGTTGCAATTATAGGTATTCTTGCAGCAGTTGGTACAGTTGCTTACCAAGGATATACAACAAATGCTAAAAAGAACGCAGCTAAATCAAATCACGGATCTACTGTAAAATATATTGCTGGAGAATTGGCTAAATGTTCTATGGGAGACACTGAGGTATTTAAAGCGAAAGATGATGCAGGTGCAGATACATCTATGGAGTGCGATGGCAAAACAGCTGATGATGTTGTTACTGCAGCACTAGATGGATTATCAGATTTTAAAAATCCTTACAGCCCAGGATCAAAAGCAGTAGTGGCGATCGCTGATGTAACTTACGCGGAAGCAAAAGGTAATGTAACGTTAGAGGCAGAAACAGATAGCATAAAAATAGTTACTTGTTATGATGTAAATGATGCAGGCGTTTGTGATGCAGACGATGAAGATACCTCTATGGAAAACAACGTTAGTATAGATTAAATAAAATTTTTTGTGGGAATTTAAATGACAACAAAGAGCTCGGGATTTAGTTTAGTCGAGCTCATTGTTGTCGTTGCCATAATAGGAGTTCTTGCAGCAGTTGGAGTTGTTTCGTACAACGGATATGTTGCAGGGACTAAGTTGAGTACTGCCAAAAATGCTATGCAACAAATTTCATTAGCACAAACTGAAGAACTATCAAATACAGGAATTTATTATACTCAAGATGAAGACTGTTCTCCAACCAGGGCTACCTCTGATGAAATTCAAACAATTTTACTTGGAGGATCTGAACTCATAAATAGCGATATGGGTTATTTAATGTGTATTCAGCCAGATGGCACAGGTTACGAGATTGTTGCAATTAAAGGTGGCATTGCTGGTGGATGCGAACTTGGTTTATCTCAAAGCGGAGTTTGGAGAGAAGAAAATTGCTAAATATTTTACATGCACAGGGAAAAAAAACTCAAATTATTCTATCTATTCTCGTACTTTAAATTATCCTCTCTAATTCAAAAAATAAAACTGTTGTGAAAAAAAAAATAGTAAAAAAAAAGAAGAGTAAAAAAATTTACAAAAATAAAGGTAGAAGTAAAACTTTAACATTTTTGTCATTGTTGTTTATTATTACTTTATTAGGTTTATTTTCCGAGACAGTTAGAACTATACCTGCAGGAGCATTGAGCGAATTAAATCAGCCTAATTATTATAATGTTCCAAAATTAAATCCAGAATTCATTGAAACCAAGTATTTAAAAAAACATAAGTTTTCAACAAAACAAAAAGACAAAAAATTAAGCAATAATCAGATAATTTTTGTTGTAAAAGTGTTTGAAAACGAGGCTAGTATTTTAGATATATTAAATGAAAAAAATAAAGAAAAAAAAGAAATTATTACCAAAGATATAACAGATCCAAAGATAGATATAATTGTTCCTAAAATAAAAAAGAAAATTAAACTAGCCGCAGATACCAGTAGCAAAAAAATAACAATTGATGGTGAAGAAAAAGTTATTGCAGGCTCTTTTGATAAAAATATTACTTATATGCAAATTTTGCAAAAACCTAATGATTTAGATTTAAATTTAAAATATGCACAACAACAAGGAAAGATCGGAAATCATAAACAAACTATTGCAACTTTGGAAAGGTTAAATATGATTTATCCCGACAATATTGAAATAAAACTCTATCTACTTTCTGTTTTGGTCCAAGCAGACTCACCTGATAAAGCCTTAGCAATTATTGAAGAACTTAAAAATAATGAAGATATAACACCAGAAGACCTAGCTACAATAAAAGAAATTGAAGAGGAAATGAAATCAAGAAAAGGTCCTAAGTTATGGAATTTCTATGCAGATATTAGTATTGGTGGAACACAAAATAATAATGTTAATAGTGTTCCAACAAGAAATTTACAAATTACTTCTGATACTATTAGTACATTAAACTCAGCAAAATTTGATAGAACATACACAGGTGGTTTAGGATTCACCGCAACGAGAGCTGTAGGCGAAGCTTCTACTTTTTCAACGAATTTACAAGTTACAGATTCAGACCAAGAAGAAGAAACAGGCGATGATTTTCAAAGTTATGGATTTACCGTTGCTTATGATACAACAATTGGCAATCAAAACTTATCTCCATATATTACGACAAGTAAAACTGATTACCAGGAAGATGCAGATAGTTTTGGTTTTATGTGGGGAATTGGAGGATCTTTTTCTGCGGGAGAAGAGCAACAACACTCTATATCATATGGTTACGGCTTTACGGATGCAAAAGGTAATAATAATACTAGCGATACCACAGCTGACGATACAAATTCTATAGGTCATAGCTATACTTTAGGACATGATTTTACACTAAATGATTTAATTTCTACTTCAATTGGATTAGGTTATGGTGACTCTGACGCTAAAGATGACACAAATGATTATGAAACTTACGATTTAAGCTTTAGAATAAATTTTGCATTTCCTTGGGCTTACGTATCAATAGGAGATGCTTTAAGTTTTAACGATTATAAAAGATTAGACACTAGTACAAACTCGGGTCTACTAAGATCTGATGTGGTGAATACTTTTGATTTTACTTTTTCAAAAGCACTTGGAGATTTTTTACCATTTATAGATCCAAGCAAAAGTGTAATTATGAACTTTTATTATGAAAAAAGTATCTCAGAATCAAATATCATAACAAATGATTATATTTCAGATTCTTTTTCCATAGGTTTAACAAAATCAATCCACTTAAATAAATGATTTTTTTGTTAAAAAGGCCTTATATAATATCAAAAAATTCAGTTTGGTTTCTTAAACCTTTTAAAAATGCAAAAAAATTGCTATAAATTCAGAAAATGAAGAAAATTTTATCATTAATAGCAGCATATTTATTCATATTTAACGTTTCACAAGCAGACACATTGAATATAGAAAAACAGCTAGTTGGAATTGTTGGTGCAATCTCAGGCACTGTTAAAACTGAAACTAGAGAATTGAAGGCTGGTGATAAAATTTATTTAAATGAGACAATTTTTGCGGGCGCAGGCGCAGGAACTCAGATATTATTATTAGATCAATCAACATTTACTATTGGTTCAGATTCCGAAGTTGTAATGGATACTTTTATTTATGATCCAGCGACTAACGATGGAAAAATTGTAGCTAGCGTTAAACAAGGAAGTTTAAAAGTAATTTCTGGTTTAATTAGTAAAAAAAATCCTGATAGTTTAACAGTTGAAGTTCCAGAAGGAACATTAGGATCTAGAGGTACAGAATTTCAAACAGTAGTTTCAAATAAAAGGACTGATACTTTATTGATAGGTCCAGGTAAAAATAACACATTAGGATTAAGACCAGGCGCGGTTTTAGTTGGAAACAAATTTGGAAATACGATGTTGAATAAACCCAACAGCTTCGCAAGTATGCAAAAAGGAAAAGCACCTGGTAAAGCAAGACAAATTTCAAAAAACCAACTTAAGAAATTTAACAAAAAAATGAAAGCGCTGAAAGTTGCGAAACTAAATAATTCTTCAAAAGAAGAAAAAAAAGCACTAAGAAAAAAAATTAGAAAAGAACTAAAAGCACAGGGTTTTGAAAAAGAAGAAATTAAGAAAATTATAAAAGAAAATTTAAAAAAAGATAAAGAGAAAAGAATAGTATTATTAGAAAGAGAAGAATTAGCTGATAACGAGACTCCTGAAATAGATACAGAAGGATTAGTTCAAGAAGATGCTACTGAAATTGAAACACCAGAACCAACTCTTTCTATAATTTTTGCAAAAACTGACCTACTCCAAGGAAATTGTCCAAATTTACCTAAGCTTTTTTCATCTATATCTATAATTACAACTTTTGAATCTTCCTTTTTTAAAGGAAAGACTTTTTGGTACATATCGA
>CACANS010000022.1:5000-12719 GCA_902533945.1 uncultured Pelagibacteraceae bacterium
CGACGAACATGTCAAGTGTTGGTAAGGTTCTGCGCGTATCTTCGAATTAAACCACATGCTCCACTACTTGTGCGGGTCCCCGTCAATTCATTTGAGTTTTAACCTTGCGGTCGTACTCCCCAGGCGGTGTGTTTATCGCTTTCACTGCGACACTGAAAATAAATTTCCAACGTCTAACACACATCGTTTACGGCATGGACTACGAGGGTATCTAATCCTCTTCGCTACCCATGCTTTCGTTCCTCAGTGTCAGTAATGATCCAGAAAGCTGCCTTCGCAATTGGTATTCTTTCTAATATCTACGAATTTCACCTCTACACTAGAAATTCTGCTTTCCTCTATCATACTCTAGCTAAAAAGTTTTGATGGCAGTTCCAGAGTTAAGCTCTGGGATTTCACCACCAACTTTTTTAACCACCTACGAACTCTTTAAGCCCAGTAATTCCGAACTACGCTAGGTCCCTTCGTATTACCGCGGCTGCTGGCACGAAGTTAGCCGGACCTTCTTATTCGGGTACAGTCATTTTCTTCCCCGACGAAAGAGCTTTACAACCCAAAGGCCTTCTTCACTCACGCGGCATCGCTGCATCAGAGTTTCCTCCATTGTGCAAGATTCCCTACTGCTGCCTCCCGTAGAAGTTTGGGCCGTGTCTCAGTCCCAATGTGGCTGATCATCCTCTCAAATCAGCTATTGATCAAAGTCTTGGTAGGCCATTACCCTACCAACTAACTAATCAAGTGCGGGCTCATCCATTGGCGCATAAAGCTTTCTCCGTAAAGACTTATGAGGTATTAGCACAAGTTTCCTCGTGTTATTCCTCACCAAAGGGAAGATACCCACATGTTACTCACCCGTCTGCCACTAAGTATTGCTACTTCGTTCGACTTGCATGTATAAGGCGTGCCGCCAGCGTACGTTCTGAGCCATGATCAAACTCTTAAGTTTAAAAACGGCGCACACTAGCTTCTATATAAATTCTAAGAATAAAATTTATATATGCGTTGAAGTGTGTACGACAAATTTTGGTAACCTTAACCGTCCACACTTCTCTTCTTAAAAATTTAACAAATAAAATAGCTAATTAGGATAAACCTAATAATTCAACAATTTTTTTATATTGAGTGGGTCGCTTATAGTGTAATAATATAATAAATCAAGCTGATAAAAATGAAAAAAAACCAGCAAAATCAATGTTTTTTTACATTATTGAGTTAATTAAATTAATAATTTAAGTGTTACATTTAAATGGTTCAAACAAGTAATCTTTTGGAAAAAATTAAAGATAACTACACAATAGTAATTGTTGTTTGTACACTTTTTATCACAATTTTGATTACTAGCTCATATAATAAATATTTAACTCATGAAAGAGAAAGTTACAAAAAAATCGTCAATAACATTTATTTTAAAAAAACAATTGAGTATTTTTTAGATGATTTAAATCCAAAATATACTGATGCAAAGTATAATGTTCAACCCGGAGATAGTCTACAAAAAATTCTAATCAAACATAAAATTACTAAAAATGAAATAAAGTTAATACAAAAAAAAATTTCTAAAGAAAACAAAAAAATCAATCTAAAAGTTGGGCAAGAGATAAATTTTACATTAGAAAATTCATCAAATAATGAAAGAAAAATTAACAGTTTATTAATCCCTTTATCTAAAACTCATAAGGTTTATATAACAAAAAATATTGAAACGGGTAAGTTCGTATTAAAAAATATTGTTACAAATTTAATAAAAAAAATTAAATTCAGAGAAGGTGCAATCACAAATAGTCTTTATAAAACTGCTACCGATCTTGGAGTGAAACCAAATCTTATAGTAGACTTTGCAAGAATTTATGGTTTTCAAGTTGATTTTCAAAGAGACATAAGAAAGAATGACAGATTTCAAATACTTTATGAAATATTTCAAAATGACAAAGGAGAAACTATTGAAACTGGAGATATAATTTTTGCAAATTTAAAACTCTCTGGAAGAGATTTGCCTTTATATTTTTTTATTGATCAAAAAAAAAAAACTGGTCACTATGATGATAATGGAAAGAGTGCAAAAAAAGCACTAATGAAAACCCCTATTAATGGTGCAAGATTATCTTCATCATTTGGTATGAGAAAACATCCGATATTAGGTTACAATAAAATGCACAGAGGCACTGACTTTGCGGCGCCTTTGGGAACGCCGGTAATGGCTTCGGGCGATGGAGTAATTATAAGAGCAAGATGGTGTGGTGGAGGTGGAAATTGTATTAAAATAAAACATAATTCTACTTACTCAACTGTTTATGCTCATCTTTCTAAATTTGCAAAATCAGCAAGAACAGGTTCAAGAGTAAGACAAGGACAAATTATTGGTTATGTTGGATCAACAGGTATGTCAACAGGCCCTCACTTGCATTACGAAGTAATTGAAAATGGAAAGAAAATAAATTCTCAAACCTTAAAACTTCCGTCTGGAAGAAAATTAAAAGGAAAAAATAGAAAGTTATTTGAAGTTCAAAAAATAAAAACTAATGTTTTAATCTCAGAAATTATTAATCAATCAAGTTAATTATTTATCAGAATTAATTTCTTGTTTTACAGGAGTATTGCTCGGTATCTCATGCGAGCTATTTTGTTCTTTTCTAATACTTTGTATTCTGGAAAAATGATCAGCATGTTGAAAATAATTTTCCGACATAATTTTGTCACCACTAGATAGAGCTTCTTTTGCAAGTGTTGTATATTTTTCAATTAATTTAGAAACATTATGATTATTGTTTTGAATCGGTCTTCTTGGAAAAGATATTGTAGAAGAAATGTCATGATTTATATTGTTAATGTCTTTTTTTCTTTTTCTATCAGAATTTTTAAACCTATATCTTCTGCTACCGTTTAGTCTATAATTTTTCATATTTTGAATTTTATAATTTCGTGGCTACTATACATCTGTCTTTGCCACTATAATCTTTAACAACTTTATTCACATAAAAATGATTTTCTTTCAATATTTGTTCCACCTTAAATTTTTGATCAAATCCCATCTCAATAATAAATTTTCCACCTCTTTTAATTAATTTTGATGATTTTAAAATTATCTTTCTAATTTTTGAAAGACCATCAATTCCACCATCTAATGCTAACTTTGGTTCAAATATTTTAACCTCATCATCCAAATATCTAATTTTATTATTTTTTATATATGGTGGATTAGTTATAATTAAATCATATTTACCAACATATACTTTGTCAATATCTGAATGCATAAATTTTATTCTATTTTCAATATGTTGCATTTTTGCATTAATTTTTGACACTTTGATTGCTTTTTTACAAATATCTAATGCTGTTCCCCTACAATTAATTTTATCTAATAAAATTGAAATTATCAAACAACCAGAACCACACCCAACATCTAATATACTATAATTTCTCTCATCCTTAATTAAATTCACCGTTTCTTCGACTAAATGTTCTGAATCAGGTCTAGGAATAAGGACGTTATTGTCTATATATAAATTTTGTTTCCAAAATTCTTTTTTTTTAATAATTTGAGCTAATGGCTGTCTATTATTTCTTTTCTTTAAAAATTTCTTAAATCTATTGAATTCTTTTTTTGTAAAATTTTTTTTTTGATTTAATAAAAAATATTCTCTACTTTTGTTAATTATTGATGATGCTAAAATTTCAACATCCAATTTATAATTTTGGATATCTTTATTAAATAAATAATTATTTCCAAAATTTGCTACTTCTAAATATTTCATTTTATTAATTTAATTTTTTCAATTCCTCTTCTTGTGCTTGTAAGTTTAAATTTTCAATTACTTCATCAAAAACTTCACCTTCTAAAAATTCATCAAGTTTATGAAGTGTTAAATTAATTCTATGATCTGTTATTCTTCCTTGTGGAAAATTATAAGTTCTAATTCTCTCAGATCTATCTCCCGTTCCTATTTTATTTTTTCTATCTTTTGATCTTTCTTCGTCTATTTTTTGTCGTTCAAATTCATAAATTCTTGATCTTAAAATTTTTAAACCTTTTTCTTTATTTCTTATTTGAGATTTTTCATCTTGTTGGCTAACTACAATGCCAGTTGGAATGTGAGTGATGCGAACTGCCGAGTCTGTTGTGTTTACAGATTGACCACCAGGACCACTACTTCTAAAAACATCTATCCTTAAATCTTTTTCTTCAATTTTTACATCTACTTCTTCAGCTTCTGGTAAAACAGCAACTGTTGCTGCTGAGGTATGGACTCTGCCTTGTGTTTCTGTGTCTGGTACTCTTTGTACTCTATGAACTCCACTTTCATACTTAAGTATGGAATATATATTTTTTCCCTTTATTGAAGCAATCACCTCTTTTAATCCACCAGCATCACTTTTTGAAATACTAATTATTTCTAAATTCCAATTTTTTTTTTGACTCACCTTTTCATACATTTTAAATAAATCTGATGCGAACAAGCTAGCTTCGAGACCGCCTGTTCCTGCTCTAATTTCAATAATGGCATTTTTTGAATCTGCATCATCCTTAGGTAATAAAAATAACTTTATTTTTTTTTCATTTATTTCATTTTTCTTGATCAATTCAGCTAATTCAAGATTTGCTAGTTCTTTTATTTCTGTTTCATTATTTTTATCTAAACAAATTTTCTCTAATTCCTGTTTTTCTTTTGAAAATGACAAATATTCCTTAGCTTCTTTAATAATATCATTTAGATCAGAATATTCCTTTGACTTCTCTGCAAATTTTTTTTTATCAACTATACCTGACGAAAGATCTTTTTCTAGATTCTCGTGCCTAGAGATTAAATCTCTTACTTTCTGGAAAGGTATCATTATTTATTTTTTTCTATTTCTTCAGATTTTTTTTCGACAAGTTTAACTACTTTGGATATTATTTCATTATTAGAAATTTTTTCTGTTTGTAATCCTTGAATGTACAACATGCTACTATCTTTACCTCCGCCTGTAATTCCTATGTCTGTTAAAGCTGCTTCTCCAGGGCCATTAACCACACATCCAATAATCGATAAAGTAATTGGTGTTTTAATGTGGGAAAGTTTTTGTTCTAATAATTTAACAGTATTTATTACCTCAAAACCTTGTCTTGCACATGATGGACATGAGATTATTCTAACTCCTCTATTTCTAAGGTTTAAAGATTTAAGTATTTCATTGCCTATTGTTACTTCTTTTACTGGATCATCTGAAAGCGATACTCTAATTGTATCTCCAATACCATCTAGTAAAAGAGTACCCATTCCTATTGAAGATTTAATGCTTCCTGGCACAAAACTACCTGACTCTGTTATTCCAAGATGTAATGGGTAATTTGTAACTTTTGAAAGCTGTCTATATGCTGCAATAGATAAAAAAACATCTGATGATTTTACACTTACCTTAAAGTTAAAAAAATCTTCATTTTCAATTATTTGAATATTTCTTAATGCACTCTCGACTAATGCTTCTGGGCAGGGTTCTTTATATTTTTCTAATATATCTTTTTCTAAAGATCCCGCATTAACACCAATTCTAATTGCACAATCATTATTTTTTGCAGCAGAAATTATTTCTCTGATTTTTTTTATATCACCAATATTACCGGGATTAATTCTTAAACACTTTGCGCCATTTTCTGCAGATTCTATTGCTCTTTTATAATGGTAGTGTACATCAGCAATAATTGGAACTGAAGAATTTTTTGTTATCTCTTTAAGAGCATCGCTGCTCTCTTTGTCTGGAACAGAGACTCTAACCAAATCACCTCCTTCATTTATAATATCATTTATTTGCTTTAGTGTAGCTTTTACATCAGTTGTTAAAGTATTAGTCATTGATTGTACTGATATTGGTTCATTATTTCCAATATTAACATTTCCAACTCGAACAACTTTTGTTTTTTTTCTATTTATATCTCTAAAAGGTCTAATGCTCATTTTGTTATTTATCTAATTTAAATTCTTTGTGTAAAGCAGAAATTGCTTTTACAACATGCTTTTTACTAATTAGCACTGAAATTTTTATCTCAGAAGTTGAAATAACTAATATATTAATATTTCTTTTACTTAATGCTTGAAACATTCTATAGGTCACACCTGGTGTTGTAATCATTCCCACACCAATAATCGAAACCTTAGATACACCTTTATCAATAATTAAATTTTTAAATTTAATTTTTCTATTTTGTTTTAATAATTTTTTAGTTTTTTTTACATCTTCGGATTTAATTGTAAATGTAAGATCTGTTTCATTTCCATCAGCAGATATATTCTGAACAACCATATCAACATTAATATAATTCTTAGAAAGTGGTTTAAATATAGATGCAGCAATTCCAGGTTTATCTTTAACACCAACAAGAGTTACTTTTGCATCATTTTTGGTAGATGATATTCCAGTTATAATTTTATTATTAACAATATTTTTCCTTTTTGTTATTAAAGTTCCATTTTTTTTAACAAAAGACGATTTAACATCTATATTAATTCTATTTAGTCTAGCATCTTGAATTGAATTGGATTGCATAACTTTTGATCCTAATGATGCCATTTCTAACATTTCTTCATAAGAAATAATTTTTATTTTTTTTGCTTTTTTATAAATGCGCGGATCAGTGGTCATTACTCCTTCTACATCAGTATAGATTACACATTTTTGTGCTGCAAAAAATTTGGCAATAATTATTGCAGTTAAATCAGATCCTCCTCTGCCTAAAGTTGTAATCCTTTGACTTAAATTTATACCCTGGAATCCCGCTACAATTGGTATGCCACCAGATTTTAAATAACTTTTAATTTTATTTTTTTTTATTTGATTAATTTTTGAGACCTTGTGATCACCTTCCGTTAAAATTGGAATTTGCCAACCCATCCAAGATCTGGATTTATAACCAATATGGTTAAGTCTGCCTGCAATCAGCGCACATGCTGCTTGTTCTCCAGACGAAACCAAAACATCATACTCTGAAGGATTAAAAGTATCGCTAATTCTTTGCGACTTTTTAACCAGTTCATTTGTAATGCCGCTCATAGCCGAAGAAACAACTATGACTTTATATTTTTTTTTTACATAACTAACTATAATTTTAGCTACTTTTTTAATTCTTTTTATGGTACCTACTGAAGTACCTCCAAATTTTAATACAACAATTTTCATTGGTAGTTTTTTTTTTTAAATCTAAATTATAATGATAAAATACATCTTAATTACAATGTCAATAAAGAATGAAAAGTAACACAATAAATATTAAAGAAATACAAAAATTTTCTAAAATGGCTGATGAGTGGTGGGACCCAAATGGAAAATTTAAACCATTACACAAATTTAATCCTGTTAGAATTCATTATATCAAAAATAATATTATTAAACATTTCAAATTAAAAAATAGAAACAAACCATTAAAAAATTTAAATATTTTAGATATTGGTTGTGGAGGAGGTTTATTATCTGAGCCAATGTGTAGATTGGGAGCCAACGTGACAGGAATTGATGCCGCTGGAAAAAATATAAAAATTGCCAAAGTTCATGCAAAAAAAAATAAATTAAAAATAAAATATATTTACAGTTCACCTGAAAAATTTTTAAGCAAAAAAAAATTTGATATTGTTTTAAACATGGAAATAGTTGAACATGTTGATGATGTAAATTTTTTTATTAAAAAAAGTTCAAACCATTTAAAAAAAAATGGTTTAATGTTTTTTGCAACTATAAATAAAACTTTACAGT
>CACANS010000023.1 GCA_902533945.1 uncultured Pelagibacteraceae bacterium
TTTTCAATTTTTTTAAAAACTTTTAAAAGCAATTCCAATCCTCGCCATGGAGTTGTATGATAAATTAAACTGATTTTATCTTTTGGCTTATTTTTAAATTCTATTTTGTTAATTGCATTTTTTAAAACAATAGATTTATTCTGTGGAATTTTATATTGAAGTTGAAAATTTTCAAAATTCCAATTTGAATTAAAAACAATATGATCTAATTTACTTATATATTCTTTATTTTTAAGATTTTCAGTTTCTTTTTGATTAATATAATGGTGCATCCATAGAATATTAATTTTATCTTTTTCTAATAATCGAGGGTCAGTACTATTTAAAATTAAATTTATACCTTTAAAATAATCATCATCCACATTTTTAAACAATAGTCTTAATTGATTTTCACTACCGCCAAAGCAATCTTTGAATTCAACTGGTCTACTTTTATCGTTTAATATTTTATTTAAGATTCTTTCTTTTTCTGACACTAATTTTTAATAAAATTTTTTAGATTGGAAAATAATCCTTCTATACCATTATCACTGCTGGTAATTACTGAATTAAACTCTTCCTTTTGAGTTCGTGCAAGACTAAGTCCTTCAATAATAAGATCTCGAATGAGTGGTTTTTCTTTATTTTTTGTATATACCCTCCAATCAATTTTTACCTCTGGTCTTTTGTCAGTTGCCAAAAGAATAGATGAAACAATTGTATATTTTTCGTTTAACTTTTTTTGAGACAAAACATTTATTTTTGGGTCTGAATATTCTGCCAATCTACTTGAAAATGATTTTAGAAAATATTTATTAAACAAGTCTAAATATTCTTTTTTTTTGGAATCAGTTAAATTTTTTCGATGAGAACCTAGAGTGTATAATCCTATGCCCTTTATATCAACATTTTCTTTTGCTATTACTTTTAATCCCGACATCTTTTCAAATTTAGAAATATCACTACTTAAAATTTTGGATGCTTCTTTTGTTATTGTTTCTATAAATATTTTTGGTTCTTCAGAGTGTGCTGGAAAATAAAAAATAACTAAATTAATTAATAAAACAAATATATTTAGTTTAAGAAATTTTTGCATAGAGTATAATTTTTTATTTAGTTTCTAGGTCGTCCCAATCACTGTCATCTTGAGTATTAATGATAACATCAGAGTTTAAAACTTTTTGTTTTCTATCTTGTAAGTACAAACTTTTAACAGAAGCATAAAAATCTAATGAATTTTCCTCTAAATTATCAAGAGACTCTAAATTTTTTGCTCTAAAATCAATTCCAGATCCTACCCTTGAAAAATAATAATCAAAGTCACTAAAATATTGTGTATCATTTCTAACTGTAACATTGTACCAAGTATCTCCACCAGCTAATGACACTACAGTTCCTACCAGATCTCTTGAAGTGGTAGGTCCGAATATTGGTAATATCAAATAACAACCAGGTCCAGCGCCCCAGCTTCCCAAAGTTTGTCCGTAATCTTCTTTTATATATTCTTCTAAACCCATACTGCTTGCTGGATCAAATATTCCTAAAATTCCAATTGTAGTATTTATTACGAATCTTAAAGTATTTTGCCCCGCTAGTTTTATTTCTCCTTGCAAAATATTATTTGGGATTGTTGTTAAGTTTGATAAATTGTTAAGAGAATTTCCGACACCAGTTCTTATTGGAGAAGGCAAAATTCGATAACCTTTTGCTAGAGGTTTAAATATTGCTTTATCTAAACCCTGGTTAAATGCAAATATACCTTTGTTTAATTTTTCAAAACAATCTTTAGTTGTTTCTTCGTTTTCACTTGCAGTAGAGTTTAAACAAAAAAAGAACCCAAACACCAAAGTTAAAATTAGTTTTTTCATTAATTAATTATTATTACTATTTTTATAATATAAGATAAATTAATGTAAATGATAATAAACTGATATAAATCAATAAAAATGGATCTTATTCATAAAGAATACTCTATAAATTTTACTAAAAAAAAAAGGAAACCTACAAATATAAAATATTTAGTTTTTCATTATACTGGAATGAAAAATGAACAAAAAGCAATAGACAGATTGAAGAATTCAAAAAGCAAAGTAAGCTCTCACTATGTGATAAAAAGAAATGGCCAAATAATATTGCTTATACCTACATTATATATAGCTTGGCATGCGGGAGTTTCTTCTTGGAAAGAAAATAAATTTTTAAATAAATCATCAATCGGAATAGAAATAACAAATCGAGGTCACCAATATAGTTACCAAAATTTTACAAAGAAACAAATATTAAGTATAATTAAACTATCAAAATTTTTAATTAAAAGATTTAAAATTAAAAAAGAAAATATTCTTGGTCATTCTGATATTGCCCCTAATAGAAAAAAAGATCCAGGTGAGAAGTTTCAATGGAAATTTTTATCAAAAAATGGGATTGGAAAATGGCACAAATTAAATAAAAAAAAATTAATAAAAATGAGAAAAATTTCTATTGATAAAAATAAATTATTAAAATTTAAGAAAAATCTCATAAAATTTGGCTATAACAAAGAATTAAAGAATAACTTTAAAACATTTAAAAATGTTATAATTGCTTTTCAAAGAAGATTTAGGCCACAAATTATTGATGGTAAAATTGATGTAGAATGCTATGAAATTTTGAAAAGTTTAATTTAAACTTGATAATTCAACAAAATAATATACATATTGTTCTTGCCAGATAAATGACTTATCGCTTTAAATTAATTTAAAGAGGAAAGTCCGGGCTCTATAAAGACACAGTGCCAGTTAATAGCTGGCGGGGGAAACCCCAGGGATAGTGCCACAGAAAATAAACCGCCTTATCAAGGCAAGGGTGAAAAGGTGTGGTAAGAGCACACCGGCTAGTTTGGTAACAAACAGCGCATGGAAAACCCCACTGAGAGCAAGACCGAATAGAGATGACATTGTTATAAATAACTAAAAGCAGTCTTTAGCTAGTCATCAGGGTTGGTTGCTTGAGCCTTAAAGTGATTTAAGGCCTAGATAAATGATGGGTTTAAATGACAGAACCCGGCTTACAGTTTATCTGGCACTTCAAAAAAAATAATAAAATCTATAGATTATGTTTCTTATTTGTTCTTAAAAATTTGTATTTTAATTAAATAATATGTATTGACGATAATAAATAAAACCCATAATATCCCATAAAAACCCAAAAATGGGTTATATTTATGAACAATGTTTTTATCGACTTACGAAAACAAACTGGACAAAAAAGGAAGGGTTTCAGTGCCGGCTTCTTTTAGATCATATCTTTCAAACTTAGGCTACAATGGAGTCATTTGTTATCCTTCTTTTAATAATCAATGTATAGAGTCTTGGCCACAAGACAGGATTGAAAAAATTTCAAATTTAATTGACTCATTGAATCCATTTGAAGAAAAAAAAGATTATTTTGCAACTTCAATTTTATCAGAAAGTGTAAACCTACAATTTGATAGTGAGGGTAGAATTTTATTAACATCAAAATTATTAAAACATGCGAAAATTAAAAATAGCATGTTATTTGTTGGTCAAGGAAAAACCTTCCAAATATGGGAACCAGCAATATTTGAAAAATTTAAGGTGACCGCGAAAAGAAAATCAAACATTCATAGAGCTAACCTTAAATGGGAAAAACAATTTAACAACTAGAGGGGGAATATGACAATCAATTTTAAATCACCAGAAATAAGAGAATTAAAACCGAGAATATTAGTGCTTGGAGTTGGAGGTGCTGGAGGAAATGCAATTAATGAGATGATTGACTCTAATGTTCAAGGTGTAGAATTTATTGCAGTTAATACTGATGCACAAGATCTCAAAACAAGCAAAGCAAAAACTAGAGTTCAAATAGGTTTAAATGTAACAAAAGGTTTAGGCGCAGGAGCCAAACATGAAATAGGTCAAGCAGCAGCCGATGAGTCTCTAAATGATATCATTGATTTATTAAAGGGAGCGAATATGGTTTTTATTACCGCAGGAATGGGTGGTGGAACTGGAACAGGAGCAGCTCATGTAATTGCAAGAGCTGCAAAAGAATTAAACATTTTAACAGTTGGGGTTACAACATTGCCTTTTCTCTATGAAGCACCTTCAAGAATGAGAAGAGCTCAACAAGGACTAGAAGAATTAAGAAAACATGTTGATACTATTATAGTAATTCCAAATCAAAATTTATTTAAAATTGCAACAGAAAAAACTACTTATAAAGAGTCTTTTCAACTATCAAACAGTGTATTAAGGCATGGAGTACAAAGTGTTACTGATCTAATGGTAAAAGATGGTTTAGTGAACTTAGATTTTGCCGATGTTGAAACAGTTATGAGTTCCATGGGCAAAGCAATGATGGGAACAGGAGAAGCAGAAGGAGAAGGAAGAGCAATTAAAGCAACAGATTTAGCTTTAAACAATCCTTTGATTGATGATTATTCTCTTAAAGGTGCGAAAGGTTTATTGATTAATATAACAGGTGGAGAAGACCTTACTCTTTTCGAAGTAGATGAAATAACAAATAAAATTCGTTCAGAGGTAGATCCTGAAGCAGAAATAATAAATGGTTCAATAATTGATCCATCTTTGGAAGGTAAAATTCGTGTATCTATAGTGGCAACAGCTTTAGATGGACAGTCTCCAGAATCTAAATCTGTTATAAACATGGTTCATAGAATTCAAAATAGGAATCCTGGCTACTCTGACTTTTCAAATACAAATCATACATTAAACCAAAATGAGAGTTTTCAAAATAATGCTAAAATGACAAGTGGAGCAAATGCTTTAAAAGTTGATACTGAAATGTCAACAGAAGTTCAACAATCAAATGAAAATATGGTTGCTAATGAAGATCAAATTATGCATTCAAACTCCAATGAAGAAGAAAAAAGTACATTTATAGAAAAACATGAAGATGAAGTAGATGTATTAAAGTTGACAGACCCGACAGATAAAAATCATCAAGAACAAGAAATAAACGGTTTAGAAAATTTTGGTCTTGAAGAAAATCAAACAACAGAACTATTTAACTCTGAAACTGATAAAATTCTGGAAGAAGATAATAACGAAGAGTTTACATCTTTTACAAATGAAAAAACTAGTGATTTGGAAGATGATCTCGAAATACCAGCTTTTTTAAGAAGACAAAAAAAACTAATGCTCTTAAAAAAATATGAGTGCCACTATTTCACTGGGAATGAAAAAACATTACCCAGTACTGCTAAAAGAAATTATTAGCATTATTTCCCCTCAAAATGGTGGCACTTATATAGACTGTACATTTGGTCAAGGAGGTTATTCAAAAAAGATTCTAAGTTATCCAAATACAAAAGTTTATGCGTTTGATAGGGATGATAAAGCCTCAACATTCGCATATAATATAAAAAAAAAATACAAAGAGAGATTTTATTTCAAAAATAAAAAATTTAGCCAAATAAGTAAATCTGATATTAGCAATAATAATATAGATGCTATTATTTTTGACTTGGGTCTTTCCTATACGCAAATATTTGATCCAAAATCAGGGATTTCATTTAAATCAAAAGGAAAATTAGATATGAAGATGGGAATAAATGAATTCAGCGCTAATGAGGTAGTAAACTTACTTGAAAAGAAAGATTTAGAAAAAATATTTTATAAATTCGGAGAAGAAAAACTAAGTAGGTTAATTGCAAACAAGATTATAATACAAAGAAATCAACGGAAACTTCATACAGAAGATTTAGTTAGTATTATAGAGAATACAAAACGCTACAAAAAAGGAACACATAAGGCAACTAAAATTTTTCAATCCATAAGAATGTTTGTAAATAAAGAAATTAGCGAACTGCTTTTTGGTCTTATAAATAGTTTTAAAATCATTAAGCCTGGAGGAAAAATTATTATCGTAACTTTTCATTCAATAGAAGATAGAATTGTAAAGTACTTTTTTAAAAATTTTTCTGAACAGAGAAATTATTCTAGATATTTCCCTGACGTACAAAATAATAAAAAATTATTTATCTTAAAAAATAAAAAACCAATTTATCCATCTAATAGTGAAGTAAATAAAAATCCATCTTCAAGATCTGCAAAATTACGTTATGCAGAAAAAATTAATGAAAGTGATGTATTTCAAGATGAGTTTCTTAATAAATTTAAAGACTTAGTTGAAGTAGAAAACATTTCAAAAAAATTATGAATAAATCAATTATATTTTTATTAGTTTTTATTTTTATAATTTCTACAGCTATAACCAAAAATTCTACAAAAAAGGTAGAGGAAAAAATATATAAAAAAAAAGAAAATTTAGTAATTTTAGAAAATGAATATGAATTAGCAATTTTAGAGTTTGATTATTTACATTCACCTGAAGAAATTCAAAAAAAAATAGATAAACATTTTAAAAAAAATGAGTTTTCACCTATTGATATTTTAACATTCAAAACACTAGAGACAAAAAGTAAAAAAATTAAATTTAATGAATTTTTTAGTACAAATTAATGGAAAAGAAAAAAAACAATATTATTCTAGAAAATATAAATAATGAATTTTTATTTTATGAAAATAAATCAAATTTAAATATTTTATTTAATAGAATAGCATTTATTTTTTTTTGTTTCGTTTTATTGTGCATTATCTATTTAATTCAAACTTTTCATTTGGTTAATAAAGAAATAAATAGATCTATCAACTTTAGTTCTGTATCGTTAAAAAATCATAGAGCCGACATTGTAGATTTTAAAGGACAAATACTAGCAAAAACATTACTAAGATCAGTTATAGGTATTAATCCAAACTTAATAATTAATGAAAAAAAATTACTTTTAAATCTTAAAATAATTCTTCCAGATTTAAATTTAAATATTATTAAACAAAAAATCAAAAAAAGGAAATTTTTTTGGCTGAGTAAAAAATTGGATCAAGAAAAAATTAATAAACTAAGATTGTTAGGAGATAAGTCGATTATATTCGAGAAAGAAGTTTCAAGAATTTATCCGCAAAAAAAATTATTCAGCCATGTTATTGGGCAAATAGATGATTCCAATACAGGTATTTCAGGATTAGAAAAATCCTTAAATGATAAATTAAAAAAATCAAAAAAAAAAGTTAGACTAACTCTAGACTCAGAAATTCAATTTCTGGTTAGAAAAGAATTATTAAGAGCAGAAAAATTTTTTAAAAACAAAGGAAGTGCAGCAATTTTAATGAATGTAAATAATGGTAAAATCTTATCGTTAGTTTCATTACCTGATTATGATTTAAATAAAAGGGAAAATATTAAAGATCAAAGATTTATTAATCGAGCTACAAAGGCTGTATATGAGCTTGGTTCAACTTTTAAAACATTCACACTAGCGGCAGGTTTCAATGAAAATGTTATAGAACCAGATACACCATTTTTAAATTTGAAAAAAAATATTAAATGTGGAAAATATCCTATAAGAGAATATGACAATAATATACCTAGCAACCTTACATCAGAAGAGATTTTAATTAGATCTGGAAATATCGGATCCGTGAGAATAGCTCAAAAAGTAGGCGTAGAAAAATTTAAAAATTTTTTAAATAAAATTGGAATTTTAAATCAAATAAAATTTGATTATGAAGAAATAGGAAAGCCACATTCGATAAAATGGGGAAAATGTAAATTAGCTACCGCAGCTTTTGGCCATGGAATAACCACAACAGTTTTGCAGCTAGCAAAAGGATATGCAATAGTAACTAACGGTGGTTTTGAAATTAATCCTACTTTAATTGAAAATAATAATTTAAAAAAATCCAAAAAGAAAATATTAAAAAATAAAGTTTCAGAAAAGATAAATCCCATTCTTAGAAAAGTTGTTTCTTCTAAAGATGGGACGGCAGGGTTAGCAGATGTAAAAGGTTATAATGTTGGAGGCAAGACAGGAACAGCTCAAAAAGTTGAAGGAGGCAAATATTCAAAAATAAAAATTAATACTTTTGCCTCAATATTTCCCGCAAACAAACCAAAATTTATTTTAGTAGTTTTATTAGAAGATACACAATTATCAAAAGATTATGTCTATAATTATAGGAATAAACCAGGTTCTTATAAAGGAACTCCCTTTAATACAGCAGGCTGGACATCGGTAGAAATAGCAGGAAGGATTATAGAAAATATAGGACCAATTTTAGCCATAAAACATTAAGATTTTATAGATCAAATGCTATTAAAAAAATACTTAGAAAAATTAGATAGACGCTATTCTCAACACGAATTTAGAAAAGTTTCTTCTAATAGTAAAAAAATAAAAAAAGGTGATATTTTTTTTTCTATTAAAGGTAACAATAAAAATGGGAATTTATTTATTAATGAGGCTATCAAAAATGGAGCAAAAACCATAATTGCAGATTATAATTTTTCGGGATATAAAAATGATGTTTTATTTATTAAAAACAAAAACCCCAGAAAACTACTTTCGTATTTAATTAATAAAATTTATTCAAAGAAACCTAAAAATTTAATTGCAGTAACAGGTACAAATGGAAAATCTTCCATTGCAAATTTTTATTATCAAATTTTAAAATTAAATAATTTAAAAGTTGCATCTATCGGTACACTTGGTGTTCAAACGAATACAAGAAAATATATTACTACAAATACAACATTAGATCCTATTATTATAAATAAAATATTAAATAAAATTAAAAAAAAAAAAATTAATAATGTTATTTTAGAGGCATCTAGTCATGGACTGAAGCAACATAGATTAGATGGAATAAAATTTAATACGGGGATATTTACAAACTTATCTCGTGATCATTTAGACTACCATAGGTCTTACAAAGATTATTTTAATTCTAAAATGATACTTTTTAAGAGTTTATTAGGAAAAAATTCAAATGTAATATTTGATAACCAAATTTTACAAAAATTTTTTTTTGCGAAGATTTGCAAAAAAAAAAAATATAAAAAAATTACAATAGGAAATAGTAAAGCCACATTACAAATACTCAGCCATCGATATATTGGTAATTTTCAAGAAGTAAAATTAAAATTTGGAAATAAATTTTTTACATTTAAAACTTCACTAATAGGAAAATTTCAAATTAAAAATTTATTAATGTCGATTTGTGCTGCAAAAACAAGCAAATTAAATTTTGATAAAATATTAAGATCTGTGCCAAAAATTAAACCTGTTGATGGAAGACTTGAACCAATAGGAAATTTATTGAACAAATCAAAGATTATACTGGACTATGCTCATACACCAGATGCTCTTAAAAATGCACTTAGAGATATAAAAGATCAATTTAGTGAAAGTAAAATTAATTTAGTTTTTGGATGTGGAGGAGAAAGAGACAAGCCAAAGAGAAAAATAATGGGTAGAATTGCAAATGAATATGCAAATAAAATATATTTAACCGATGATAATCCGAGAAACGAAAATCCAAAAAAAATAAGAGATGATATAAAAGTAAATATTTTAAAATCTAAACTTTTTGAAATTGCATCTAGAAAAAATGCAATCAATAAAGCAATACAAGATCTTAAAGCAGGTGAAATTTTGTTAGTTGCTGGAAAAGGACATGAGAATTATCAAGAGTATTCAAGTAAAAAATTTTTTTCTGATAAAGAAAATATTTTAAAAAATATTAAAAATAAAAATAAAAAACTTTTTAAGAATTGGAAATCAAATATAATTTTAGAACAATTTAATAATAATAAAAAACCATTTTTTAGGAAAATAAATGAAGCATGTATAGACTCAAAAAAAATAAAAAAAAATGATATTTTTTTTGGATTAAAAGGAAAAAAATTTGATGGAAATAAATTTGCTAAAGATGCAATTAAAAAAGGTGCAGCATTTTCTATTGTGGACAAAAAATATCAAATATCCAATAAAATAATAAAAGTTAAAAACACTCTTGCCTTTTTAACGAATATATCTAAAAAAATAAAACAAGTTTCAAATATTAAATCTATAGCAATCACAGGAAGTTCAGGCAAAACATCTTTAAAAGAAATCTTATACTTTTGTATTAGAAAATATTATACCTCAACATCATCTATAAAGTCTTATAATAATCATATTGGTGTACCTTTAAGTTTGTTTAATATCAAAGATGAGAGTTTTGGTATTTTTGAAGTAGGGATGGATAAAAAAGGTGAAATCGATTATCTATCAAAAATAATAAAACCGAACATAGCTATCATCACAAATATAACTTATGCCCATGCGAAGAACTTTAAGGGACTGCATGAAATAGCTTTAGCAAAATCTGAAATTATACAAAATGTTAAAAATGGAGGAACTGTTATTTTAAATAGAGATGATAAATTTTGGAATTTATTTAAAAAAAAAGCTTTAAAAAAGAAACTAAAAATTATTACATTTAGCAAATATAATAAAGCAAACATAAATTTTGATAAAGTAGTGAAACAAAAAAATCTTTATAAATTAACAATTAATATTTTTGAAAAAAAGAAAATTTTTTTAATAAAAAAAGAATTATTTCCATACGCACCTAATATTCTTGCAACAATTGCTATTTTATCGAATTATATTGATGTAGAAAAGCTTACAAAAAATTTATTTTTTAATTTTAAATCACCAAAGGGTAGAGGTGATCTATCAAAATTAAAACTTAATGGTAAAACTGTAAATTTAATTGATGAAAGTTATAATTCTAACCCTTTATCATTAAAATTTTCAATTGATAATTTTAGTAACTTAATTTTAAAAAGTAGTAAAAAATATGTTTTACTAGGGGACATGTTAGAACTTGGCAAATTTACAAATAAGCTTCATTTGGAAGCTGCTAAACACATTAATAAATCGACTATAAACAAAGTATATGTTTATGGTAAAAGTATAAAAAATACTTTTAACAAAATTCAAACACAAAAAAAAGGCAGAATATTTAATGGTAAAAGCGAAATTATTAATTTTATAAAAAATGAATTACCAAATAAAAGTTATTTGATGATTAAAGGATCTAATGCTACAGGATTAAATGCAATTACTTCAAAAATTAGAATAAAAGGAAAAAATGCTTTATAATTTTCTATTAAGTCTCATAGACACATACTCATTTTTAAATGTATTTAAATATTTAACTGTAAGAACAGGTCTAGCCATGTTTACATCAATGTTTGTTGTATTTGTCATTGGAACACCGTTTATAAATTTTTTTTCATCCAAAAAAATCCATAATCCAATAAGAGAGGATGGTCCAAGCGAACATATAGTTAAAAAAATTGGTACGCCAACAATGGGAGGTGTTTTAATTTTGATAGGTTTGTTTTCTGGAATTTTATTATGGGGAGACCTTTCTAATATTTATATTATTTTTTTAATATTTATTGTTTCTGGAATGGGATTATTAGGTGCATATGATGATTTTAAAAAAATTAAATATCAAAATTCAAGCGGGGTTTCCTTTAAATTTAAAATATTTACTCAGTTATCTGTCGCAGTAGCAGGCGTTTTAATTTTAATGTTTTATAGCGATCATAATGAATTAGAATATTTATATTTTCCATTTTTTAAAAATTTATTTATTAATTTAAGTTGGTTTTTCATACCATTTGCTGCATTTATAATTGTTGGTTCATCAAATGCGGTAAATCTTACAGATGGTCTGGATGGATTGGCAACAGTTCCTGTAATTTTAGTAGCAGGTTGTTTTGCTTTTATAAGTTATGTTACAGGCAATATAGTTTTTTCTGATTATCTTCATATTTCTTACATTGAAGGCGTTGGAGAAGTTAGTGTTTTTTGTGGATCTATAATTGGAGCTTGTTTAGGTTTTTTATGGTTTAATGCACCACCAGCAAAAATATTTATGGGTGATACAGGATCTTTAGCTTTAGGTGGTTCTCTTGGAGGCATAGGAATTATAACCAAACATGAAATCGTTCTTGCAATAACCGGCGGACTATTTGTTTTTGAGGCAGTTTCAGTTATCATTCAAGTCGTATCATTTAAATTAACAGGCAAGAGAGTTTTTAAAATGGCTCCAATTCACCATCATTATGAAAAAAAAGGATGGGCAGAGTCAACGGTAGTAATAAGATTTTGGATAATTTCTATAATTTTGGCAATGATTGGACTTGCAACGCTTAAATTAAGATAATGAAGAAAAAAAAAATCCCATTTCAAAATCAAAATATACTCATTTATGGACTAGGAAAAAGTGGCATTTCTTCATTTAAATATCTTTATAAAAATAATAATTTATTTTGTTATGATGATAACTTTATTCTTAAAAGCAGAATCATCAAAAATAAAATAATTAAAAAAAAACAAATTAATAAAATTGAATTTGATTATATTATTATTAGCCCAGGGATCAACATTAGAAATTGCAAACTATCAAATTTTTTGAAAAATAATAAAAAAAAAATAATTACTGATTTAGATATTTTTTATCTA
>CACANS010000024.1 GCA_902533945.1 uncultured Pelagibacteraceae bacterium
GTTTTCGTTATCTGGTGTTGGATTGCCGAGACCTACAAATAGAATCATTATTTTTTGAAATATTTAAATTAGAGTCAATTAATTATTTTTTATCCGAGGATTGTTTTGCTTTTCCTTCATCTTTTTTTTCTGCTTTATTTTCAGCTGTAGCCGATTTTGGATCTTTAGATTCTGTACCTTCGCTTGTCTTTTCTCCATCTGCACTTGCTTCAGTCCCTGCTTCTGTTTCGGTACCTTCGGCGCCTTCAGCTCCTTCAGCTGGTTTTTCTGGTTCTTTAATAATTGTTGGAGCAGCTACAGTTGCAATTACAAAATCTCTTCCTTGTATAGTAGGAACCACTTTCTCTGGAAGTTTGATTGAAGAAATTTTTATACTAGTTCCTATATCCAGACCATCTAAATCAACAACTAATTCAGTTGGAATATTTTCTGTTGGACATTTAAGTTCCACTTTTCTTCTTACAATATTGAGAACTCCACCTCTTTTAATTCCAGTAGATTTTTCAGAATTAATAAATTTTACAGGTATTTCTAAAATTATTTTAGCTCCTTTTACAATTCTTAAAAAATCTATATGAACTGGTTCATCAGTAGTAGTATGATAACTAATATCTCTTGGCAATACTTCTAAGTCTTTTCCTTCTATTTTAATTTTAATTATATTTGATAAAAAGTTTTCTTTTTCTAAAAGTACTTTAATTTGCTTTTTTGAAAGACTAATTTTTTTATTTTCTTCAGTTCCACCATAAATTATTCCTGGAACCATACCTTCAGCTCTAATTTTATTAATGTCGCCTTTGGTTTTAGTTGATCTATTAGTAGCTTCAATTGAATTCATAAAAGTTTGAATATTTAACTGATGTTTTAAAATAAAACAAGTATTATTTGAATAAATCAGATACCGATGTAGAATTAGAAATTCTTTTTATAGCTTCTGCCAATAAATTAGAAATCGTTAATACCTCAATATTCTTAGCTTTTCTTATCTTGTTAGAGTTATCAATTGTATCTGTAATAACTAATTTTTTTATTCTAGACTTCTTAATTTTATCAACTGCCTCCCCACTTAAAACTCCATGTGTTATATAAACATGCACTTCTTTGGCTCCTCTATTTATTAAAGCTTGGGCTGCATTAACTATTGTTCCTCCTGAATCAATTATATCATCAATAATTATACAAGTTTTACCTTTAACATTTCCAATGACATTCATTACTTGAGATTTTCCTGGAGCAGGTCTTCTTTTATCAATTATGGATATTCCAATATCTAACTTTCTTGCAAGTGATCTTGTTCTTTCTACACCACCGACATCAGGAGATACACAAATCAAATTTTTTTTATTTAAATTTTTTTTAACATGTCTTGCAAAAATTGGTGTTGCAAAAAGGTTATCTACCGGAATATCAAAAAAACCTTGAATTTGACCTGCGTGCAAATCAACAGTTACAATTCTATCTGCTCCTGCTTTAGTTATTAAATTTGAAACTAATTTTGCTGATATAGATGTTCTAGGAGCAATTTTTCTATCCTGTCTGGCATATCCAAAATAAGGAATAACAGCTGTAATATTTTTTGCTGAAGATCTTTTTAATGCATCGATACATAATAGTAGCTCCATTAAGTTGTCATTAGCTGGCGCCGAACTAGACTGAATTAAGAAAATGCTATTACCTCTGATATTTTCATTTATTTCAATATAGATTTCTCCATCAGAAAATTTTTTAATACTAGAATGAACTAATTTTGTTTTTAAATGTTTTGATATTTTTTGACTAAGATTTTTATTACTGTTTCCTGTTAAAACTTTCATTGATTAGATTAATTTATCATAATTATTGAAATATTTCTTCCGTAATCTGCATGTTTGCACTTTAAAGATCTCCTTGCACTAAAAAAATCATTTTTGTTATTAAATGTATTTTTTTTTATAAGTTCTATATTTCTTACACCTTTTTTTTTAATCTGATAAGAAATAAATTTTGGAAGGTTAAAATAAATCTTTTTTTTATTAATTTTAAAGAAAATTTTATTATTTTTATTATTTTTGATAAATTTATTATAAAAATCAATTTTCACTTCATATTTACTTTGAGCTATGCAAGGACCTATTACAACTTTTAGGTTACTTTTTTTGCTTCCATTTCTTATAAGAAAATCTAGTACTTTTTCTGTAATTCCCTTTAACGATCCTTTCCAGCCCGAATGGATAGCTGAAATAATTTTTAATTTTGAGTCATACACAAAAATAGGAGCACAGTCAGCGGCAAGTATACCAAGAGCAATTCCTCTGCAATTTGTAATTAGAGCATCTCCAACAAACTTTTTTTTTCTATTTTTTAATTTTTTAGTATCACTAATTAAATGGAATTTATTACTATGAATTTGATTTAACAAAATTAGATTTTTTTTATCACATTTGATTTTATTACACACCTTAATTATATTTTTTATGATATTTTTTTTTTTATCAAAAGATCCAAATCCACAATTTAAACTTTTATAAATTCCTTTAGAATAACCTCCTTGATTTCCAAAAAAACCATGAGAAATATTCTTAAATTTTGATAAAGATTTTGAAACAATCAAACTAAGGCCCCAGTATATTTAGTTTTTTTTTCGTTAAAAAAATAACTTTGAATAAATTACCCATTTTATTTTCATTTATTAATCTATCTAATCTATAAAATACATCTGTTTTTCCTGAAAAAGAAAGCCTTTTTGAAATTTGTTCAGCTCTGTATTTAATTCCCAAAGAGATCAAAAATTTTTTTTGATTAGTTTTCAAAGATACTTGTAGTTTATTTTTTTTTGCAAATTTTTCAATCAAATTAAAATTTACATGATGAGTTATATCGGCCTCACCAATATTCATCAAAAAGTTGTTGGATTTATGTTTATACAAAGACTGCAATGTGTTTCTCATATTATTTTCAAAAAAACCGTAGTCAATGATTAGAAGGCCACCATTTTTATTATAAATTATTTTTGATATTTTTTTTAAAATTTTAATTTCTAGAGGAGAATATTCAACAAAATTTTGATTTGAAAAAAAATCAAATCCTAATTTTTTTTTTAAACTAGATATATTTGAAAGAACTTCAATAATTTCGAAATTTTTTTTATTTTTTACTCTTATCTTTCTTTCTAGCCATTTATTATTTTTTTTCTTAAATTGTTTTATAGGCAAAGCATCAAAAAATTCGTTAGCAATAAATAAATTATTTTTACCATTAATTTTACTTAGGTTATCTATCCAATTGATCTGTATTTTTTTAAGTTTTTTTCTTTGAATTTTTTTTAATAATTTACTATTTTCATATATATAAAATTTGCAGTTTTTTAAAATTTTTGGAAAATTTTTTAGAGAGTTATAAATTTGAAGTATCATTTCACCATTTCCACCACCCATTTCAACTATATTTAAATTTTTTGGACTACCGATTTTTTTCCAAAAAATAATAATAAATATTGAAATCATTTCAGAAAATAGAATCGAAACAGCTGACGAAGTTATATAATCTCCCTTTTCACCGAATGGTATTTTATTTTCATAATATCCGTCTTTTTTATCATACAAAACGTAACTTAAAAATCTATCTAATGAGTAAACTTTTTTATCAAACATTTTTTTTATTAAAATAAATGAATAATCCGAATATTAAAAATATTATGCTTAAAATTTGCCCCATAGTTAGACTAAAAAATAAATAACCAATTTGTTCGTCTGGTTCTCTAAAAAATTCTATGACAAATCTTGAAAAGGAATAAATAATTAAAAAAATTGCTGATATCATTCCATGTGTTTTTAATAGTTTTTTTTTAGTAACAAGATAATTTAAAATTATAAATAAGATTAATCCTTCGAGTAAAGCTTCATAAATTTGTGAAGGATGCCTTTTTAACTGATCAACTTTAATATATATAACTGACCACGGCATATTAGTTACTTTCCCATATAATTCTGAGTTTATATAGTTTGCCAGTCTTCCTAAAAATATTCCAATTGGGGATGCTGCAGCAATCAAGTCGGTAAAAATAAAAATATTTTTGTTTATTGATTTGCTATAAAAAAATATTGCTAAAAATACTCCAATTACTCCACCGTGAAAGGACATTCCACCTTTCCACAAATATATTATTTCAATTAAATTTTTAGAGTAGTAATCAATATTGTAAAATAAAACATAGCCAATTCTGCCACCAAGTATTATTCCAATTATCACATATGAAATTAAATCATCAAATTCTTGTTTGGTTTTATTTTCTTGTATTAGAATTTTTTTACAATAAAACCAGCCAAATAGTATTCCAAAAATATATGCTAATGAATACCAACGTATTTCTAGAGAAAATAAACTAAATGCAACTGGGTCAAAATTATTAATAAACATTTCAATTATTGAATATAAGTTATATTAGTTTAAATAATCTATACATGTCAAAATCTAAAATAATATTTGATAAAATTACAAAACTATTTGAGCAAGGTTTGTTAACATATAAGGATTTATCCTCAGAAATTATTAATATTTTAAAATCAAGAAGGGATGAAATTATATTTAGATTAAAACTAACAAGCCAAGAAGAAACAGAAATTATACAAAAGAGAATCGATGAATTAGAAAAGAAAATAGTCAATCTCCAGAAAAAAAAAATTAAAAAGGTAAAAAAATCTTAACTTGCAATCCTCCAAAATCAGATTTATCTAATTTAATATTTCCTCCATGAGATTTTATAATATCATTAGCAATGGATAATCCAAGGCCTACACTTGATTTACTGTCACCTCTACTTTTATCTACCTTATAAAATGGTTTAAAAACATTTTCATATTCATTAACCGGAATTCCAGGTCCATCATCTTCGATGATCACCATAGTATGGCTTGAAGATTTTGTTAATTTTAAATAAGTATTATTTGCATATTTTATTGAGTTATTTATTAAGTTTTCCAAACATCTCTGTAGAAGATTAATTCTTCCATTAATCTCTACATTGTCTAATAATTCAAGTTTAATTTTGTTGTTTTCATATTTAGAAGTTACAGATTCAATTAATTTGTTTAAATTTATTTTAGCTGTTTTTTCTGAAAACTGCGATCTTGCAAATTGGAGATATTCATCTAACATTTTTTCCATTTCATTTACGTCCTCTGATAGCTTTTTTGAAATTTCTTTATCTTTTATAAATGCTAATTGAAGTTTAATACGAGTTAAAGGGGTTCTTAAATCATGACTTATTCCTGAGAGCATTTCAGATCTTTGATTAAGATGTTTTAAAATTCTTTTTCTCATTTTTTCAAATTCATATCCTGCTTGTCTAATTTCTAATGCTCCAGATGGAACAAATTCTTCAACTTCTTCTCCTTTTCCAAATCTTTCAGATGCTTTTGCTAATTTTATTATCGGTCTTGTTTGATTTTTTAAAAAAAGTATAGCAATAGTTATTAAAAGAAAAGCAGGCAATGTTATCCAAAGAGCAAACATTCTAGCTGAAGAATTAGTCACTCTTTCTTTAGGAACATAAAACTGAAAATATCCTTTTTTATAAGCAATTTTTATATCAATTAATTTTTTGTAAGAGGTAGTATCAAACCAGTAATTTGTAAATCTAGATTTTAACTCTCGTCTTAAAGTCCTATCAATCGGACTAAACCATCTTTCGGTAATTTTTTCAGGTAATTTTTTTAATTCTATATATTTAACATCAAAGTTTAAATTTTCTTTGAAGAGTTTGTCTACTTCAAGTGTATGATTTAAATTTTTGTTATATGTATCGATATAAGTTTTAATTTCTCCTAGCAAGGCTCTTGTCATTCCTTTATTTGTTTTTATCCATAAACTATCAAAAAAAACGATTGATATTGTTAATTGTAAAATAAGTATTGGTAGCGCTACGATTAAAAGTGCTCTATAAAATAATTGTTTAGGTAAAATTTTTTTTACAATTTTATTCAATCCATAAAACATATCCAGTACCTCTTATTGTTTGTAAATATTTAGGATTTTTTGGATCAATTTCTATTTTTTTTCTTAGACGTGTAATAATTACATCTACAGATCTTTCTTTTTCCAAATCGATTATTTTTCCTATATCTTCTCTAGAGAAAGTTTCACCAGGAGAACCTATCATTTTATCTAAAATTTTTCTTTCGGAGTTATTTATTTTAAACTCTTTGCCATCTCTTATTATTTTTGATTTATTTAAATCTATTTCTAAATTGTCAAATTTTATTTTTCTAGTTTCTCTATTTTGTGTCTTGTTTAGAATATTTTTTATTCTTAGCAGTAGCTCCTTGGGCTCAAATGGTTTAGACAAATAATCATCAGCTCCAATCTCTAATCCTTCAATTCTTTCTTCGGGTTCTCCTTTTGCAGTTAACAAAATAATTGGGGTATTTAATTTATTTCTAAAGTTTATAGTGAAATCAATACCACTTTGACCTTGCATCATTATATCTAAGATTATTATATCAAATTTTACAAATCTAATTTTTTCTGCTGCATTTTCTGCACTATTTGCAGTTGTTACTAAATATTTATTTTCATTTAAGAATTTTTTTAAAAGAGATCTTATTCCATCATCATCATCAACTACCAATATATGTGCATAAAATTTATTCATTAATTATTTCTTTTATAACATTATTAAAGCTTATTACTTCTTCAGATTTACTTTTAAGTAATGCTTTTTGAAATCTTTTCTTTTGTATTAAAAATATTTCGTTTAATATTTTATCTCCTTTTAAATTTAAATAAACATTTTTAACTCTACTATCTTTAGTATTTTTTCTGAATTCTAAAACTTCCAATTTAATCAAATCATTTATAACTTTGTTTAAACTTTGTTTAGTAACACCTAATTTTTGTAATAATTCAGATATATTAATTCCTTTAAAAGTAGATATAATTAATAGAGTTTTATAATGGGGAATTCCCAAATCATATTTCTTAGATACTTTTTTTGCATCATCAAAGCTTTTTTTATATGCATAGAAAATGTTTAATATATACTCTTTTAGTTGTTTATCTTGTAAATATAAAAGTTCTTTCATAATTGGTAAGTTATATTGACATATTATATATACAAAGATACTTTTTTGGAAAAAAAAATCTAATGATACCGTTTGATAAAAGAGAAGGAAAAATTTGGTACAATAATGATCTTGTTGATTGGCAAGATGTTAAATTTCACGTTTTAAGTCATGGACTACACTACGCAAGCTGTGTTTTTGAAGGACTTAGAGTTTACGATGGAGAAATATACAAATTAGAAGAACACACTGATAGGTTTTATCATTCAGCAAATAGACTTGGTATTGAAATGCCTTATACGAAAGATGAAATAAATAATGCTACAAAAAAAATTGTTTCAATTCAGAAAGTTCAAAATGGCTATATAAGACCTTTTGCGTGGAGAGGAAGTGAAATGATGGCAATTTCAGCACAAAAAACTACTACACATGTTGCAATAGCAACTTGGGAATGGGGAACTTATTTTGATCCAAAACTTAAAACTGAAGGAATAAAATTAAATATTTCAAAATGGAAAAGACCTGCGCCAGATACAATTCCATGGGATACAAAAGCTTCAGGATTATATATGATTTGTACATTGTCAAAGCATGAGGCAGAAAAACAAGGATTCACAGATTCATTAATGATGGATCATGAAGGAAATGTTGCAGAAGCCACAGGTGCAAATATTTTTTTTAAAGATAAAAAAGGTCAATTTCACACTCCAGTTCCAGATTCTTTTTTAGATGGAATAACAAGAAGAACAGTAATAGAAATAGCTAAATCAAAGAGCATTAAAGTTTATGAAAGAAAAATATCACCCAATGAACTTTCAGATTTTGTTGGATGTTTTTTAACAGGAACAGCTGCAGAAGTGACACCAGTGTCAAAAATTGCTCAACACGAATTTAAAGTATGTGAAACAATTCTAGAACTTTCTGCTAGCTACGATCAACTTGTTCGCGAAAAAAAAGCAGCCTAGTTTTTATTATCTTCAGAAATAGCATGATCTATACCTTTTCTTAAATATTCGTATCCTGTGTAAAGTGTTAAAAAAGCAGATAGCCATAGCAAAATTATTCCTATTGTTTGAGCATTGTAGTCTTGAAAATTAAGTATTTTATTTCCAGTTTCTCCTGTTAATAAAAGAGATATAGCAAACATTTGTAAAAAAGTTTTCGCTTTTGCTAAGTTAGAAACTGGAAGTTTTATTCTTCCGATCGCCAAAAATTCTCTTAATCCTGAAATTAATATTTCTCTTGTTAAAATAATTATTGCAGCAATTACTTCGTAGTTTTTTATTGTTCCAGCCATAACTAATAAAATTAAAGCTGTTGCTACAATTATTTTATCTGCGATAGGATCTAGTAACTCTCCCAACTTAGACTCTTCTTTGTACATTCTGGCCAACAAACCATCTAAAAAATCTGTGAAAGAAGCAATTAGAAATAATACGAATGGAATCATATCTCCATAAAAACCAGGTAAATAAAACGTAATTACGAATATAGGTACAATTATAATTCTACCGATAGTTAGATAATTTGGAATTTTAATTTTCATTCGTGAAAGAAATTATATATTTTTTTTGCAACTTTTTCCTCAACTCCGTCAACTGACTTTATTTCATCCAGACTAGCAGATTCAACTGCTCTTGCTGAACCAAAATGATTTAATAATGACCTTTTTCTCATCGATCCAACCCCTTGTATTTGATCTAAAAGTGACTTTGTTATTCCTTTTTTTCTTTTTGCTCTATGTGCACTTATTGCAAACCTATGAGATTCGTCCCTAATTCTTTGTAGAAAAAAAAGGGTAGGATCATTTTTTTCAAACTTATAATCTTTACCGTTATGAAAAAAAGTTTCATCCCCACTGTTTCGGTATTTGCCTTTAGCAATGGCTATAACTGGTATGTCATGTAAACCTAGCTCGTTCATAGTTTCCCTAGCTGATGAGTACTGCCCCTTACCTCCATCTATCATTACCAAATCTGGAAAAGATAGAAAATTATCTTTTTCTTGAATTGCTCTTTTAAATCTTCTATTTAAAACTTCTCTCATCATTCCATAATCATCTTGTTCGTTATCTTTTTTCTTTATATTAAATTTTCTGTATCTTTTTTTAATAAATCCTTCATCTCCAAACGCAATTAAAGCTCCAACGCTGTTAGTTCCCTGAATATGACTATTATCATAAACTTCAATAAGACTTATGTTTGCTTCAAGATTAAACTTTTTAGAAATTGAGTCGAATAGATCTTTATTATTTTGGCTTTCATAAAGTTTTCTATTTAAACTATCTTTTGCATTTTTAATTGCCTGATTAATAACTTTTAATTTTGATCCTTTTTTTGCAATAGAAATATTAACTTGCTTACTCTCTTTTTTGGAAAGTGTTTTTTCAATTAAATTTTTTTCCTTAATATCTTCTGAAAGTATTATTATAGATGGGACATTTTTATTCTCATAAAACTGAGAAACAAATGAATTTAAAATATTGCTTAATTTTTCATCTGGATCATGTTTAGGAAAAAAAGCTTGATTACCCCAATTTTGTTTAGATCTGTAAAAAAATACTTGCACACAGGTTTTACCTGACTCTTTATATCCAGCAATTACATCTGCCTCTACTAGGTTTGCCTCATTAATTTTTTGTGATGATTGAATAATATTTAAAGCTTTAATTCTATCTCGCAATATTACTGCTCTTTCAAAATCTAAATCTTCGCTTGCTTTTTCCATTTGATTTGAAAGATTTTTTTGTATTCTTCTTGACTTACCAGATACAAATTCAATAGCATCATCAACAGACCTTTTGTATTCTTCTTTTTTAATATAACCAACACATGGTCCAGAACATCTTTTTATTTGATATAAAATACATGGTCGTTCTCTATTTTTAAAAACAGTATCATCACAAACCCTTAAGTGAAAAATTTTTTGAATCATTTTAATTGTCCAATTGGCTGAACCTGCAGATGCAAATGGACCAAAATAAAATCCTTCTTTAGCTTTTTTGCCTCTGTGTCTTTTTATTTGAGGCCATTTATCTTTGTTTCCAATAAAAATAAATGGGAAAGATTTATCATCTCTTAAAAGAATATTAAATTTTGGTTTATATTTTTTTATTAAGTTTGCCTCTAAAAGAAGAGCTTCACTTTCATTAGATGTGGTTGTTATCTCAATTTTTTTAGTTTGAGACAACATTCTTTCTGTTCTTATTATATGATTTTTTTCAGCGATATAGCTTTTTAATCTATTTGGAAGATTTTTGGCTTTTCCAACATACAATATTTCATTTTTTGAGTTGAGCATCCTATAAACACCAGGAAGTTTTGGTATCAATGGTAGTTCTTTTTTAATTACTTCTTTTCCTATTTCAGAACTAATCATGACTTCTTTTTTTAGAAATTTGAATTCCTACTGATGAACAATCTTTCATTATTTCTAATTTTTCAATTTGAAGACTAATTTTATCAATTCTTTTATCTTTAAATAGTTCATCAAAAACGTCTTCAGCTAATGTTTCTAGAAAGTTATAATGTTTATTTTTAATTAATTTTTTAATTAATCTTACAATTCTTGCATAGTTTACAATTGATTTAATGTCCTTATCATTTGATGGTTTTTTATCCTCATAGTTTACATCAAGTGTAAACTTTACTTTTTGAGATTTTTCTTTTTCGAAGTCGAAGTATCCAAGTTTTAAATCTAGTATTAAATCTTTAATTATTACTTTTTTTTCATAATTAAAAAGATTTTTACTTTTATCTATTCTTACTAATTTAAAATTATTTTTTTTCACTCATTCCCTCCTAGAATGTCTGGTGTTTGCCAATTTAAGCTTTGGCCACTATCAACTGATATTACTTGTCCTGTAATAGATCTATTTTTAATAAAAAAGTCAACCGCACTACAAATTTGTTCAACATCCACTTGCCTTTTTAGAGGTGTTGCCATGTATTGTTTCTTAAAGTGTTTTTCTGATTGTCTTTTATTTTTTATCGTAGGACCAGGAGCTATTCCATTTACTCTTGTATTGGGCGCCAAACTCATTGCACTGGTCTTGGTTAATGTATAAAGGCCAGTTTTACTTATTGTATATGAAAAAAAATATGGAGTTAGTTTAAAAACTCTTTGATCAATAATATTAATTATATTGTTATTTTTGCCTTTAATATTTTTAGCAAATTCTTTCGATAAGAGTGCTGGCGCTCTTAAATTAGTTCTTAAATGACGTCCCCAACTATCAGTTGTAAAATTTTCAAGTTTGTCATTTTCAAACAAAGATGCATTGTTAATTAAACAATCAAAATATTTCAATTTAGATTTAGCAAATTTTAATATTTTTTTTACATCCATTTCTTTGCTTAAGTCACCTCTAATAAGATAAACTTTGGTTTGATTTTTTGACAGTTCTCTTTTTAATTTTTCAGCTTTAGACTTAGATTTGTTAAAATGTATAACAATTTCAACTTTTGGGCCCGAAAGTTTTTTAGCAATTGCTGCACCAATACGAGTAGCACCCCCAGTAATTATTATTTTATTTGCTTCCACTTTTTCTTTCCTTTTTGCGCTCTAGTTCCAGGCATACCCATAGTCGATCTTCCCTTAGGGTATAGTTTATTTTTGACATCGTACTGCCTTATTTTTGGATTTAAAGTAATTTCTAGTTCAGTACTTTCTAGTTTCCTTATCTCATCTCTTATTTTTGCAGCTTCTTCAAATTCTAAATTAGATGCAGAATCTTTCATCTTTTTGTTTAATGCTTTTAAGTGTTTTTTAAGGTTTCCACCTATATTAGATCCTTCACTAACTTTTACATAATCTTTTT
>CACANS010000025.1 GCA_902533945.1 uncultured Pelagibacteraceae bacterium
TTGATTGTTCGGCCTTAATTCAAATTTTTTATAAATTTAACAAAATATTTTTTCCAAGAGATACAATTGACCAAATAAGATATAAAAAAGGAAAGAAAACAAAAAAAAAATTTAGAATTGGTGACATTATTTATTGGAAGGGACATGTGGCAGTTTGTATTGATTCAAAAAAATTAATTCATGCCTACGGTCCAAAAAAAAAAGTTATTATTATGCCAATTAACGAAACAATAAAAAGAATAGAAAGAACAGCAAATTTAAAAGTCAAAAAAGTTTGTAAAATATAAACTATTCTCTTCCAAAATCTGGTTTTGAAACGTCTTGTTTTAATTGAACAATTTGTGTTCTTACTTTTTTTGAATTAGATAATCTAGATAAAAGTTTTTTATTATTTTTATTTTTAATTATTTTTTTGAAGGAGTTTAAATTCTTAGTAAATAAATTTATTGCTTTAATTATATTATCATTGCTAAAAAATATATCTCTCCACATAACTTCATTTGATGCAGCTATTCTTGAAAAATCTCTCAATCCTCCTGCACTGTATTTAATTAGATTTTTTCTTTGAACTTTTTGTGAATCTTGAGCTGTTTTAATCAAGTTGTATGCAATTAAATGAGGTAAATGACTTGTAATAGAAAAAATTTTATCGTGATCATTTGGATTCATAAAAACTACTTTAGAACCAATTTTTTTCCAAAATTTATTTAATAAATTTATTTTTTTTGAATTTTGTTTTTTTTCCTTAATAATTACACACCATTTATTCAAAAATAAATTTTTATTTCCATATTGTGGGCCACTAACCTCAGATCCAGCTATGGGATGACTAGATATCCAATTTAATTTTTTATTAAGGATTTCATTTTTTAATTTAATTATATTTTGCTTTGTAGAGCTAACATCTGTAATTAAACAACTTGCTTTTAAAATTTTATTTAATTTTTCAATTATTTTTTTGTATTGGCTCATAGGGGTACATAAAATAACTAAATCTACACCAGAAACTTCACTATTTATATTTTTAATAAATTTACAATTTGATTTAATTTTTTTTATTTTTGAAATATTTTTTTTTGATTTTTCCAATACATAAATTTTTTTTGATAATTTTTTACTATATATAGCTCTTAGCATCGATGAACCTATTAAGCCGCATCCTATTATTAATATCTTTTTAAACATTTTTAAATATTCTGTTTATACTTTTTAAAAATAACTTGTTTTCTGAATTATTTCCAATTGTTAGTCTTAAACAATTTTTAATTCCATAAGTTTTAGTATCTCTTAATATTAAACCTTTCTTTAATAGTTTTTTTTCAACATTGTTTGCATTTAATTTACATTTATCAAAATTAAGTAAAAGAAAATTTGCACTTACTTTATTACAAAAAATATTAAATTGTTCTAAGCTATTTTTAATTTTTTTACTCCAAAATAAATTGTGTTTGACTGATTTAGTTATAAATTTACTATCCTTTAAAGCTTCAATTGCACATAATTGAGCAATTTTATTTACATTAAAAGGTGGTTTAATCATATTTAGTGCATCAATTATTTTTCTATCACCATATCCCCATCCAACTCTTAAAGAAGCAAGACCATATATTTTAGAAAAGGTTCTTAAAATAAATACGTTTTTTTTATTTTTAAAAATATTTAATCCTGAAGAATAATTTTTATCTTTCATATATTCATCATATGCATCATCTACAACTAATAAAATTTTTTTATTTAGTTTTTCTCTTAAATTAACTAATTCTTTTTTTTTTAAGTATGTACCAGTCGGATTATTCGGGTTTGCTATAAAAACAATTTTAGTTTTTTTGTTAACTTTTTTAATTATATTTTCAACAGAAACTCTAAACTTTTTTTCTTTTGAAAAAACTACTTTTGCTCCAACAATTGATGCATATATTCTGTACATCAAAAAACTATATTGTGGGACAATTACTTCGTCTCCAGAATTAAGAAAAAGTTGGCATATCATTTGAATTACCTCATCTGAGCCGGAACCACAGATAATTTTATTAAAATCACATTTAAATTTTGAAGAAATTAATTTTCTTAAGTCTACCGCTTTACTGTCTGGATATTTAGAAATTTTATAATCTTTACTTTGTAATATTTTGAGCACTTTAGGACTCATGCCTAATGCCGATTCATTAGCTGATAATTTTATTACATTTTTCTTTTTTTTTAATATAGATCTTCCCGGCTTGTAAGCTTCTATATTTATTTTTCTAAAATTAAGCGAAGTCATAATTATTAATATTTTGTATCTTTATAGATAAAAAATTACTTATTTACATATAATATTTAATATTTTAATAAAAATTGACATATACAAATGTATCCTGTAAATAATTTATGCGCTGATTTAACTGAATTGCGAGCGCATTAAAAAAACCGCTAAATAAGTTTTTTTACCTCACAATTCAAAAGAAATATAAAATGAATAATATTAAAAAGGTAAAACAAATAATTATTGATAAACCTTTAAAACTTGATTGTGGAAAGACTATATCTAATTTTCCATTAGCATATGAAACCTATGGAAAACTTAACGATAAAAAAGATAATGCAATTTTAGCATTCCATGCTCTTACAGGAGATCAATTTGCTTCAGGTATAAATCCTGTAACTAATAAAGAAGGTTGGTGGAATTATCTCTTAGGGCCTGGAAAGGCTATCGATACAAATAAATATTTTGTAATTTGTGCAAATGTAATTGGTGGGTGCATGGGCTCTTATGGTCCAAGCAGTATTAATCCTGAAACTAACAAACCTTTTGGCACTAACTTTCCAGTTATAACTATTAACGACATGGTTAATGCTCAGTATCATTTACTAAAATTTTTTAAAATTGAAAAATTGTTTTCTGTTATTGGTGGTTCTATGGGTGGTATGCAAGTACTTCAATTTGTATCAAATTTTCCAAACAAATCACATACTGCTATACCAATAGCGTGCACTGCTAGCCATTCTGCACAAAACATTGCATTAAATGAACTTGGAAGACAATCAATAATGGCAGATCATAATTGGTCAAATGGATTTTATGAAGAAAATCAAAAATTACCTGATAAAGGTTTAGCCGTTGCTAGAATGGCTGCTCATATAACATATTTATCAAAAAAAGGATTACAAGAAAAATTTGGAAGAAAACTACAAGAAAGAGATGACTTAAAGTTTAGTTTTGATGCAGATTTTCAAATTGAGAGCTATCTAAGATATCAAGGATCTGTTTTTGTTGATCGTTTCGATGCAAATAGTTATTTATATATAACAAGAGCAATGGATTATTTTGATCTTATAAAACAATTTGATGGAAATCTTTCAAAAGCATTTGAAAAAAGCAAAACAAGTTTCTTTATTATTTCTTTTACTTCAGATTGGTTATACCCAACATCTGAAAATCGAGAAATAGTGATTGCATTAAATGCTATAGGAAAAAATGTTGGATTTGCTGAAATAACATCTGATAAAGGTCATGATTCTTTTTTATTAGATGTTCCTGATTTTCTTAATACAATAAAAAATTTTTTAAAAAACTCATATATAAAACTTAATGAAAAAAGAATTTAATATAATAGCAAAATTAATAGAAAAGAATTCAAAAGTTTTGGATGTTGGTTGCGGAGATGGTGAATTAATGAAGTATATTGATGAAAACATTACTACAAATATTAGAGGTTTAGAAATATCAAAAAATAATGTTCAAAAATGTATTGAAAAAGGACTAACAGTAATTGAAGGAAATGCTGAAAAAGATTTACAACAATTTCCTAAATCTTCTTTTGATTACGTTATTTTAAGCCAAACACTTCAGGCCTTTTTGGATCCAGAAAGAGTTATAGATGAATTGCTTAGAATTGGCAAAAAAGCAATTGTTACAATACCAAATTTTGGATATTGGAAGGTTAGAATACATTTGTTGCTTCAAGGCACAATGCCTGTAACAAAAAATTTACCAAATGAATGGTACGATACACCTAACCTCCATATGTGTACCATTAAAGATTTTGTAAATTTTTGTAATAAAAAAAAGATAAAAATTAATAGTTCAAAATTAAATATTAAAAATATATTTTCTGAGTTAGGAATTTTTTTAATCGAAAAATAATATGAAAGTTGAAATAATTAAGTGCTTGCAAGATAATTATTCATATTTAATTATAAATGAAAAAAATAATTATGCATGTGTTGTAGATCCTAGTGAATCAGCCCCTATTATTAAATTTATTGATAAAAAAAATATCAAATTAAAGTATATACTAAATACCCATCACCATTATGATCATGTTGGAGGAAATAACGATTTAAAAAAAAAATATGAAGCTAAAGTTGTTGGATTTAAAGATGACAAACATAGAATACCAAATATAGATATTTTAGTGGAAGATAATCAAAATTGGAAAGGTGATAGTTTTGAATCAAAAATTATTCATATTCCTGGACACACAATAGGTCACATTTGTTTTTATTTTACAAAAGAAAAACTAGCATTTACAGGAGATACACTTTTCTCATTAGGATGCGGCAGAATTTTTGAAGGTACTTATAAACAAATGTACAACTCTCTAAACAAATTAAAAAATCTTCCTGTGGATACAAAAATTTATTGTGGTCACGAGTATACTTTAAATAATTCTTTATTTTGTTCCAAGTACGATAAGGACAATAAAAATTTAAAAAAAAAAATTTTTGAGATTTCTGCTAAATTAAAAAAAAATTTACCTACAATGCCATCAACTATTGGTGAAGAATCAGCCTGTAACATTTTTTTGAGGGCAAAAAATTTAAAAGAATTTTCAAAATTGAGAGATTTAAAGGATAATTTTTAATTTATTCACCTTGACTAAAAAATACCTAGAACTATATTGCTGTTTATAAAAATTAAGGATTTACAATGTCTTTTGCAATTATAAAAACAGGTGGAAAACAATACAAAGTTAAAGCAGGTGAAATATTAAAAATTGAAAAGCTGAATAACCCTAAACCTAATTCAAAAATAGAATTTAAAGATGTATTAGCTTATGGAGATAATAAGACAGCTGAACTCGGCAATCCAAAAGTAGATGGTGCAAAAGTAGAAGCAGATTTAATTAAGAATGGAAAAAATAGAACAGTTTTAGTTTTTAAAAAAAGAAGAAGAAAAAATTCAAGAAAAAAAAATGGACACAGACAAGAATTTTCATTAATAAGAATTAACAAAATATTCTCTAAAGATGGAAAAATTTTATCTGAAGCTCCAAAGATATCTAATCCTCAGAAAAAAGAGGAAAAAACTAAATAAAATAGGTAAATTATGGCAACAAAAAAAGCTGGTGGATCATCGAGAAACGGAAGAGATAGTGCGGGTCGTAGACTTGGTGTTAAAAAATATGGTGGTCAACAAGTAATTCCGGGAAATATAATTGTAAGACAAAGAGGAACTAAAATTTTTCCCGGTGAACATGTTGGAATAGGTAAAGACCACTCAATTTTTTCTAAAATCAAAGGAAAAGTTGAGTTTAAAAAAACTAAGTCAGATAGAACATTTGTTTCTGTAAAACCCAATTAATTTATACAACATAAAAAGGTGTTGTATCATGAAATTTTTAGATCAAGTAAAAATATTTATTAAAGCAGGAGATGGAGGGTCTGGATCTCCAAGCTTTAGAAGAGAAAAATTCATTGAATTTGGAGGACCTGATGGAGGAGATGGTGGAAAAGGTGGTTCTATAATTTTTAAATCAGAAAGAAACCTCAATACTCTAATTGATTATCGATACCAACAACATTTTAAGGCTCAAAAAGGAGAGAATGGTAAAGGTAAAAAACAAACAGGTAAAGGAGGTACAGATCTTTACCTGAAAGTGCCAGTTGGTACACAATTATTTGAAGAAGACAATAAAACTTTGATTTATGATTTTAAAAAAGAAAATCAAAAATTTACTGCGGCAATAGGTGGAAAACCTGGTTTAGGAAATACAAGATTTAAATCGTCCACCAATAGAGCTCCAAAAAAATTTACAAAAGGATCTTTTGGAGAGGAATTTTGGGTTTGGCTTCAATTAAAAACAATTGCTGATATAGGAATTATTGGATTGCCAAATGCAGGTAAATCTAGCTTGTTAGCTGCAATTACAAGTGCCACACCTAAAATCGCAAATTATAAATTCACAACAATTAATCCTAACCTTGGTGTTGCTATTTATGATGATAAAGAAATTACTTTAGCTGATATTCCTGGATTAATTGAAGGAGCTCACAAAGGTGTTGGGCTAGGTATAAAATTTTTAAAACATATCGAAAGATGTAAAACGTTATTACATTTAATTGATATAAATAATGATAATTTAATCAATTCATACAAACAAGTTAGGGAAGAGTTGAGTAAATATAGTAAAGATTTACTTAAAAAGAATGAGTTAATTGTATTTAATAAGATAGATTTAATTCATAAAGAAGAATTACAAGAAAAAAAGTATATATTTTCTAAAAAGATAAAAAAAAATACCCTAACTCTTTCAACATTGAATAAAAAATCAGTAAAAGAAATTAAATCAAAATTAATTAATTATGTATCTTAAAAATTCTAAAACTATTGTAATTAAAATAGGATCATCATTACTAATAAATGAAAATAATATTATTAGAAAAAAATGGATATCTGAATTTGTAAAAGATATTAAAGAACTGCTAAAAGAAAAAAAAAAAATAGTTATAGTAAGTTCTGGAGCCATAGCTCTCGGATGTAAAAAATTAGGACTTAACAAGAAAAATTTAAAATTAGATAAAAGTCAAGCTATTGCATCGATCGGTCAAATTGAATTAATGAATTTATTTAAAAAAAATTTTAATTCAAAAAAAATAAATTTATCACAAATTTTGCTTACTCTTGAAGATACTGAACAACGAAGAAGAGCAATAAATGCTAAAAGAACATTTGATAATTTATTTGAATTAAATTTTGTTCCGATAGTGAATGAGAATGACAGTATTGCAACAAGTGAGATTAAATATGGCGATAATGATAGATTGGCATCTAGAGTTGCTCAAATTTTAAATGCAGATTGCCTAATACTTTTATCTGACGTAGATGGATTATACACCAAAAATCCAAAAGTGCATAAAGATGGAAAATTAATTAAAAAGATAAAAAATATAGATTTAAAAATTGAACAAGTTGCAAGCAAAAGTATTGGAATGCATGGTACTGGTGGAATGAAAACAAAAATTGATGCCGCAAAAGTTTGTCAATTGTCCGGTTCTTACATGGCCATCGCAAATGGTTTGTCAAACAGACCAATCAAAAATATTTATCAGAAAAATAATTGCACATGGTTTTTGCCAAAAATTTCAAAATTAGATGCAAGAAAAAAATGGATTATCAGTTCTATCTCACCAAAAGGAAAATTAATTATTGATGACGGAGCAATAAATGCTCTCAAACAAGGAAAGAGTTTGCTGGCTGCAGGAATAATAAATATAGAAGGAAAATTTAGTAAAGGTGATCATATTAAAATAATTGATAGAAATTTAAATGAATTTGCAAGAGGACTTAGTTCCTTTAATTCAAATGAAATATCAAAAATTAAAGGTCAACATTCAAATAGAATAAATGAAATATTAGGATATGTTACTAAATCAGAAGTAGTTCACAAAGATGATATGGTTGAAATTTAAATGAATAAATATTTAAAGAATATCGGTATTAATGCTAATAAAGCATTTAAAAAAAAAATTGATACTAAAATTAAAAATAGAGTATTAGATAAATATGCTTATTTAATAAATAAAAATAAATTTAAAATTATTAATCAAAATAAAAAAGATGTAAATTATGCAAAGAAAAAAGGTCTAAAAGAAAACCTTATAAAAAGATTAAATTTAGATTTAAAAAAAATTGATCAAATAACGAAATCAATAAAAATTATTAGTAAATTAAAAGATCCAATAAATATAACACTTTCTAAATGGAAAAGACCTAATGGTTTAAAAATAAAAAAAGTTTCTATTCCATTGGGAGTTATTGGTATTATTTATGAGAGCAGGCCGAATGTCACGTCTGATGTTTCAAGCTTATGCTTTAAATCAGGAAATTGTGTTATTTTAAGAGGTGGTTCTGAAGCCTATTTCTCAAATAAAATATTAGCAAACTTGTTTAGAAATGCGCTTAGAGCTAATAAAATTGATCCAAATTATATTCAATTTGTAGATAATAAAAATAGAAAATTAGTAGATATTTTACTTTCCAAAATGGAAAAATATGTAGATGTAATAATTCCAAGAGGTGGAAAAAATTTGGTAAAAAAAGTTCAGAAACTTTCGTCAATACCAACAATTGGACATCTTGAAGGAGTTTGTCATACTTATGTTGATAGAGAAGCAAATTTAAATCTATCTGTAAAAATAATACATAATGCTAAACTTAGAAATACAAGCATATGTGGTGCGACTGAAACAGTTTTAATTCATGAAAAAATTATAAAAAAATTTACAAATCCAATTTTAAACAAGTTGGTTAGAGAAGATTGTGTTATTTTTGCAGATGAAAAAATCAAAGGAATATTTAAAGGTCATGCATTAATTGCTCGAGAAAAAAATTGGTCAAAAGAATATTTATCAGCAAAAGTTTCTGTTAAGTCTGTAAAAAATGTTATCGAAGCTGTAAATCATATAAATAAATATGGAACAATGCATACAGATGCAATTATTACTAAAAACAAGAAAGTAGCAAATTACTTTTTGAAAAATGTTAAAAGTTCAATTGCAATGCACAATACTTCAACTCAATTTGCAGATGGTGGTGAATTTGGATTTGGTGGGGAAGTTGGCATATCAACAAATAAACTACCACCGAGAGGTCCGGTAGGATTAAATCAGCTAGTTAGTTATAAATATGAAGTTTATGGCTCAGGACAGATTAGAAAATAAATTGAAAAAAAATTTAAAAAAAAAATTAGGTATATTAGGAGGAACTTTTGATCCTGCTCATATTGGTCATGTAAAAATATCAGTAGAAGCAAAAAAAAAATTCAGAATAAATAAAGTAATTTGGGCGATAACAAAAAAAAATCCATTTAAAAAAAAAAGCTTATTTTCTTTAAACAAAAGAATTGAAATAGCAAAAAAAATAACTTCAAAAAAAAAATTTATTGAAGTTTATTTTTTTGAAAAAAAAATTAAGTCTGACAAAACCATAAAGTTAATTAATTATTTAAAAAAAAAATATAATAATACAGACATTTATTTCCTTATGGGTGCTGATAATTTGATAAATTTTCATAAATGGTATAAATGGGAAAAAATATTATTAAAATCTAAAATTTTAGTATTTGATAGACATGGATATAAAAAAAAATTAATGAAATCACCAACTTTTAAAAGATTTAATAAAAAAAAGCTAGAATTTATTAGATTTAATAAAATTAATATTTCATCTTCTAAATTAAAAAAAATTTGGTAATCTAAACTTAATTAATGGATAAAATTTCCCACTTAAAAAAAAAAATAATTCAAACTTTAGATTCAAACAAAGCTTTAGATATTATTGATATAGACTTGGAAAATAAATCTTCTATGGCTGATTTTATGATAATTGCTAGCGGAACTTCATCTAGGCATATTCAGGCCTTATCAGAACAAGTTTTAGATATATTTAAAAAAAATGGAATAATTAACTGCAAAATAGAGGGGAAAGATAGTAGCGATTGGAAATTAATAGATGGAATCGATTTAATTGTGCATATTTTTAATCCTGAGAAAAGAAAGTTTTATGAATTAGAAAAAATTTGGTCAGAGTTAATTCCAAAAGAAAAAGTAACAATATGAGAAAAATAATATTTAATTTATCATTTGTAATATTTTTAAGTTATACAAATTTAAGTTATGCATTAAATGATGATATTTATAAAAAAATTGATTTATTTAGCGAAGTCTTAGAAAAAGTTAATGAAGAGTATGTGGATGAAGTAAACCAGAGTGAAATTATGGACTCTGCTATAAATGGAGTGCTTCAGTCACTTGATCCATATTCATCATATATGAGCCCTGAAATGCTTGAGAATATGCAGACAGAAACTAGCGGTGAATTTGGTGGATTAGGAATTGAAGTAGGAATGGAATCTGGAGTTGTTAAAGTAATTACTCCTATTGATAATTCTCCAGCTTATAGAGTAGGGGTAAAAGCGGGGGACTACATAGTCAAAATTAATGATGTGCAAGTTCAAGGTAAATCTTTAAATGAAGCAGTGGAGTTGATGAGAGGTCCTGTAAATTCAGACATAGAAATAACTGTAAGAAGACCTGGCACAAAAAAAGCTTTAACATTCAAAATAACTAGAGAAATAATTAAGATTCAATCAGTTAAAACTAAGTTAATTGAAAATGTAGGCTATATTAGACTTACAGCTTTTAATGAAAATAGTGGCGACCAAATTAAAAAAAAAATTAAAGAATTCAAAAAAAATAAAAAAGTAAAAAATTATATATTAGATCTTAGAA
>CACANS010000026.1 GCA_902533945.1 uncultured Pelagibacteraceae bacterium
AATTTTAATGTAATAATTATTGAAAATTCAAAAAATTGTGATTTCAAGTATATTGTAGAAAAAAAATATCCAAATGTTAAATGTATTATTCCCATTGATAATTTGGGATATGGATCTGCTCTAAACTTGGGTTTTAATAAATATAAATTTAAAAATTATTTAATATTAAATCCTGATGTAGAAATAACTGAAAATCAGGTTATTGAAATTTATAATTGTGCTTCAGATAACCCTGATATTTCCGCTCTAGCTCCATCAACCATGGATGCTAAGAATAGACTTAATATAAGACATGGTTATTTTAAATTTTTAAAGAACCATAAATCTGAGTATAAAAATTTAATAAAAGTACATTTTGTGATTGGACATGCTTTTTTAATAAAATCAAAAATCCTTGAAGATACTGGTTATTTTGATGAAAAATATTTTTTAAATTTTGAAGAACTTGATCTATTTTTTAGAATTTTAAAAAAAAAATACAAGGTATATGTAATGAAAGACTGTTTAATAAAACATTATGAAGGAAAATCCTCAGATGTAGAGTATTTTGAAGAGACTTCAAAAATTTCAAAATGGCACTTCTCGTGGGGATATTATTATTTTTACAAAAAAAATTATGGAAGAATTGTTGCCTATATTTTTTCTATTTTTTATTTTTTTGATTGTTTAGCAAAGTACATTTACTTTTTAATAAAAAATGACAAATTCCGACAAAAACTTCTTCTATTTTCGATAAAAGGGCTGTTTGCTTCTATAAAAAATAAAAAATCTTTTTTAAGGCCTGAAATTTAATTTTCCCCAATTTATTTCAGATATTTTTAATTTTTCAATTTTATTTGAATTTTCATAAATTCTACTAAATTTATCTGATATAATAAGTTTAGATTGATTTTCTATAGCATACGTATTGCTTTTATCCCAATTGCTCTCCGGAAAAGCTTTTCCATCCGAATTAACAACTAATATATTAAAATTTTTTCTTTTAAGTTGATTTGTCATCCCATTTCTTCCGCTTTCATTAATCCATGTGCTTTTTTTTTTTAACATATACCTTTTTGTCAATTTTAAATCTAAATAATCTTTTGATGAAATCATAAAACAATTCGATCTTATGTGCGGATTAGGAAAAAAAGGAAAATCATAATAATTCGATATTGCAAATAAAATTGATTTAATTTTATTTGAACTATGAAAACCATTTAAAGCGTTATTAACCATACTTAATTTTGAAGCACCTGATCCTAACAAAGTTTTTTTTTCATAATTATCGTAAAATTTCTTTAACCAATTATTTACTATAGGAAAGCTATGGCAATTCATAAAAAAAATTATTTTATCTTTGTAATATTTAGCTACCCTTTTGTAGCTATGCCAGTCATAATCATTTTGCCCACCGTTATCTAAAAATTTAATAAATTTTACTTCATTTAATTCCGATGTTTTAAAAATAGAATCGTTTTCGTTAAAATCTTTGAAACAAATTAATAGTTCGTGATCTATTCCTGATGAATAATTTTTGTAACTATCTATAAATTTTTTTAAATTTTGTCTATCATCATAAACAGATATGAGATATACAACTAATAAATAGTTCATAGGTTTTTATATCAAATGAATTCATCATTATCTAGATCTTGTAGAGTATGTAAATCAACAAACAATTTTTTAAGCTTTAAAACAAAAAATTATAGCCAAAAAAATAGTGATCTTTTTGAATATTTTACGTGTAGACAGTGTGATTCTTTGTTTTTAAAAGAAATTCCCAATAATATTAACAAGTATTATTCTAAAAATTATCATGCTTTTAAATTAAATCATGAATTATCTAAAAAAGATAAAGCTAATATTCGGTTAATAAAAAAAATAAAATTAAAATGTTCTTTTTTAGAAATAGGAATAGGAAATGGTTACTTAATAAAGTCTCTAAAAAAATTCGGCTATAAATGTTATTGTATTGAGCCATATTCAAAAATAACAGAAGATTTAGAAAATAATGGTATTCATGTCATTAGTAAAAAATTAGAAAATATAAAATTTGAAGAATTAAATTTTAAAGTAGATATAATTTTTGCATGGCATGTTTTAGAACATTTAGAAAATTTAGATATATTTATAGAATTATGCAAAAAATTGTTAAATGATGGTGGACATGTTATAATTTCTACTCCTAACAAGAAGTCTTTTTCCTATAAATTTTATGAAAAGTTTTGGTATCACTTGGAAGCTCCAATGCATACTTTTTTAATTAATGAAGAAAAACTTGTAAATAAATTTGAAAAAATAAATTTTAAAAAAGTAAAAATAATTAAAAATGACTATTTATCTATAATGTTTTCTAAATACGGTTGGGAAACGTCTGGATATTATAAAAGTAAAGATACTGGAAAAAAATTTCATTCGTATCTAGGAAAATTTTTTTCTCTTTTTATGCCATATATTGAAGCCATCCTTAAAAAAACTTCTCAATATACAATAATATTTACTAAATAGTATTTTTGCAGATCTTTGGAAAAATAAGGATTTTACTTTTATTTTCATAAGAATATGGCAAATAAAGAAAGTTCATTTTATCTGAAAAATCAATCTTTTTATCTCTTATTTTTAAAATTGGAAAATTTTCTCTGTCTGTATAAATAATGATATTTTTTTTTTCCAATTTTAAATTTATTTTATCAGATAAATCTTTATCGTAGTATTTTAAAAATGTATTAAAATATCTGTTCATCCATCCATTTTTTTTATGTTCAAACCAAGGAATTTTTTGGACAATTTGCATTGAGTCTCTCATGATAACTGAAATAAAAGCATCACTTGAAATATTTGCAGCAAAATCAATTTTACAATTATTTTTAAAATATTGAATTTTTTTACTAGTAAAAATTAGATGATCCCAACTATTTTGATCTAATTTTTTATGTTCAAAATAATCAAAATAATTATTAGTTATAAAATTTTCTTTTTTATATTTATATACGTAATTACTATTAGAATTATTTTTTACAAACTCAAAACACGATAATCCGAGAAGGAAAATAATAGCTAAAAAAATAATTTTATTTTCTTTATCCTTAATAGAATTAATGAAATTAAATAATACAATAAAACCAACAACTAGACCACATGACATTTTAAAAATTGTTACACTATGAGCCGCTTGAAATAATAACACGAGAGATGAAAATGAAATTAATGCTAAATTATTATCAGATAACAATGATTTTTTTATAAACTTAGAGAAAAAAAAGTAGAATAAATATAAAATATTGAAAATTATTAAAAAAATGTAAATTAACCAATGGGGTTCTTGAAATAAATTGCTTGTAATATTATTTTTTAATGTAACAAAAAAAATGAACTAATATTTCATAAAATTCAACATTATTAAGTTCCAAAAAAACTTTAGGCATCTGGCTATATACCTTCCAATATTCAAATAATTCATTTGTAAATATGTAAGAGAAAAAAATTATAATAGGAATTAAATATAAAAAGAGTTTTGCTAACAAATTTTTAAAAAAATCAAAGTTAATTTTTTTTTCTTTTAATATTTGAATTATAAAATCAAAAAGTAAAATTAAAAATGATGCATATTTAAAGCTTTCATTGAATAAAATTGTTGATGATAAAAATAGATAGGAAATTCTCTGAAAATATAATTTATCAGAAACTCTTAATATTAAAAAAATATTAAATAACAAAAAAGTATAGTAACTGTGCCAAGGATAGATAGTAAATGGGTGCAAAAAAAATATAATTGATAAACCTATAATGGAAAAATTTTGACTTGAAAATTTCTTCATTAGAATTCCTAAGATAAATAAAGAAGCTGAATAAGATAGGGATGTAGCTGAAAAAATATATACAAGATTATTATCAAATAATTTTAATATTAATGAGTTTACATATGTTGTTAAAAATCCATAATGAATGAACACTTCTTTATAAGGTATAAGATTTTTATTTAATCCATCGGCAGAAAATAAAACTAAACCGGAATGAAAACCATCATAATTATAAAGTGATTGATATACTGAATAGAAAAAAGAAATTAATGATATAGTAAAAAAAAAAATATAGGTTTTGTATTTAATTATCTTTATCAAAACTATTTTACTTCATTTTTTACATCTTCAAAAATTGGCTCGAGTTTAATATATATTTTTTTGAAGTTTTCTTTATAAAAGATGTATTCTTCATCTGTCATTTCTTTATTGGCAAATTCTTGTAATTTATTTTTAAACTGATTTGACATAAATATTTCAAATTGTTTTGAATTAACTACATTAATAATCTCTTTTTTTATCAAATTTAGTGAAAATTTTGAAATCAGAAAAATACTTAAAATAATTGTAATAACTAAAAAAAAGGTCTTTTTGTAAAAACTTAAATTCTTCATTATTTATTTATAGCAGAAATCAACATTAATGGTTAAAATAATTTTTATTAAAAAATCATTTAAAATTAGTTTTAATTTGTATAATTTTTTTATTGTTTTAAAGCTTTTTTCTAACAACATAAATTTATTACAAATGATAAAAAAAAATATATAACAATTTACTAAAATGAAAGTAATAAAATGTAGAAACTGTAAAAAAAAAAAGTTTTTCCATTTATTTTCTTTGGGTAATTTATATTATACAGGTTTATTTAAAATAAAAAAAGCTAACATTCCAAAAGATAAAATTACACTGGTGATGTGTAAGTCTTGTAAATTAGTCCAGCTAAATAAAAGTTTTAACCCAAAAATTATGTACGATCATAATTATGGTTATAGAACAGGAATTAATAAAACAATGAGCATGCATGTGAGAAATGTTGTAAAAAAATTATCTTATAGAACAAATATTTCTAAAGGTGACCTTGCTTTAGATATTGCAAGTAATGATGGTACGCTACTAAATAACTATCCCAAGAATATAATAACATGCGGTGTAGATCCAATTTTAAATAAATACAAAAAGTTTTATTCGAAAGTTAAATTTAAAGTACCTGAGTTCTTTAATTTAAAATATTTTTTAAAAAAAAAATTATATAATAAATTTAAAATAATAACTGCACTATCAGTTTTCTATGACTTAAAAAATCCAAATAAGTTTTTATCTGATATAAAAGAACTTTTGTCTTTTGATGGCATATTTTATGTTGAATTTGCAGATTTATATTCAATAATAAAAAATAATATGTTTGATACAATATGTCATGAACATATGGAATATTACTCTTTTAATGTAATAAATAATATGGTTAAAAAAAATCATTTAAAAATCATCGATTTAGATATAAATGAAATTAATGGTGGAAGCATTGGTGTATATGTGACTCACAAACATTCAAAATTTACAGTAAATAATAAAAATATTAATATTTTAATAAAATTGGAAAAAAAATCAAAATTAAATTTAAAAAAAACTTTTAATATATTTTTTAAAAATATTAATTCATTAAAAATTAGACTCATGAAAACTTTGATGGAAATCAAAAAAAAAGGGAAATCAATACATGGTTACGGGGCATCAACAAAAGGAAATGTTCTTTTACAATACTTTAAAATTGATAATAAAATAATTGATTATATATCTGATAGAAATCCAAAAAAAAATAACTTATATACCCCTGGAACAAAGATTCAAATTATAAATGAGAGTAAATCTAGAAATTTAAGACCAGATTATTATTTGGTATTACCATGGCATTTTAAAAAAGAAATATTGAGTAGAGAAAGAAAAATTAGATTAAAAGGAACAAAATTTATATTTCCACTCCCAGATATAACAGTAGTATGAAGGTAATTATAATTATTCCAACTTTAAATGAAAGTGGAAATATAAACATTATTTACAATAAATTAAAAAAAAATAAATATTCTAAAATTTTATTTGTCGATGATAATTCAAATGATGGAACAATTCAGGAAATCAAAAAAATAAAAAAGAGAGATAGAAGAATTGAAATAATTATTCGCAAAAATAAAGTTGGGGTTGGTTCAGCTCATAAAGAAGGACTTATGTATTCTTACAAAAAAAAGTTTGATGTAGCTGTAACATTGGATGCTGATGGTACACATAATCCTTATGTTATACCTAAAATGATTAAATATATAAAATTTTACGATTTAGTAATAACTAATAGATTTAAATATAGGAACGCGCTAAAAAATTGGCATTGGACTCGAAAATATCTAACATTATTTAGATTTTATTTAATTAATATATTGCTTAATATTAATTATGATACATCGGGAGCTTTCAGAATATATAATTTAAGTACAATTAAAAAAAAAGATATCATGCTAGCAAAAAATAATAGCTATTCTTTTTTTTGGGAAAGTACTTATTTTTTAAATAAAAAAAAATACAAAATAAAAGAAATTCCAATTATTCTTCCTTATAGGAAAATTGGAGTATCAAAAATGAAAATCTTTGATGTATTTTCTGCTTTGAATTATTTGATTTTTTTTTCTATAAAAAGATTTTTTTTATAATTTAAAATCATTTCATCCAAAGTTTTTTTGTAACTTATTTTGTTTTTCCAATTCGTTTTTTTTTTTATTGTTTTTTGATCTGCAATAAGAAAAGGCTCGTTTTTATTATATTTACCAAATATTATTATTTTATCATTACTCAAAATTTTATAATTTTGATTAGTTCTAATTACTTTAATTTTCAATTTTATTTTTTTTGATATAATTTTAATTATATTTAGTAGACTATATGTTGTTCCAGATCCTATAATATAATCATCAGGAATATCATTTTGCATTATGCACCACGCCGCCTCAACGTAAGATTTTGCTGAGCCAAAGTCTTTTCTACTTAAAATATTCCTTATAATAAAAGGAGAAAAATAAATATTTTTTTTTGCTTTTAATAATATCTCTATTATCTGTGGTACGATAAATCTTTTTTGCCTATAAATAGAGTCATGATTAAAAAAAAAACCATTATAAATTTTCATATTATATTTTTTTCTAAAATATAATGAATAATAATAAGAAGATAATTTGGCTATTGCGTAAGGTGTTTCTGGAAAAAAATCGTTTATTTTATCGATTTTTTTTTTTCCTTTTTTATTTTTTTTAAATAACTCTGAACTTAAAGAATTAAAAATCTTAATGCGGGTATTATTAGTAAAATATGTGTATAATTTTAGTAGAAAAAAATTATTACTCTTTTCATTTTCTATAATATTATTTTCACTAGTTTTAAGATCTGTAATACCTGAAAAATTATAAATCTCATCTGGTTTAACTTTTTTAATCAACTTTTTAATTTTTAAAAAATTTAAAGTATTAATTTTAAATAATTTATTTTTTTTAATTTTAATTTTTTTAAAACTTTTTATGTTTTGGTATACTCCGTATACTTGATATTTTTTTTTTTCTAAAAATTGTGATAATAAAAATCCATCCTGACCTGAAATGCCTATTATTAAAGCTTTTTTTTTAATCATATTTCTGTTGATATTTTATCAGCTAATCTACATGCTAATTGAACTATAGTAAAAGTTGGGTTTGCGTGACCACCACTGGGATAAACGGAACTCCCTAAAACAAATAAATTTTTATTCGAGTGTAGTTTTAAATCAACGTCTACAACTGAATTCGCATTACTTGATCCCATTATAGTTCCTCCCAAATGGTGCTGTCCTCCTCCATCAGTCTTGTAATCCATATTATTGTAAAGAAATTCATCTATACTTACTCTTCCAATATTTTTATTTACGTATAATTTTCCCAATTCTTCCATCATCACGCGGGCAGTTTTTCTAACTATATCATCCTTTTTGTAATAGATATTGGCAAATGGTACACCTAATCCATCTAATTCATTTGATAATCTGATCTTGTTTTGAAAATTTGGATTCTGTTCCCATGAAGAGCTAAATGTAGTTCCACAAAATATTTTTTTTTCAAATTTTTTTAATAAATTATGTGAAATTTGAGGAGCAATACACAATAAGTTTTTAACAATATTTTTTAAATTATTATTTTTTCTATCAAAAGTGGTTATAAATATACATGAATTAAGTATTTGCTTATCTTTAATAAATTTTCTCGTAGGAGAAACATTAAATGTTTTTGTATCTTTTCCCCAACCAAAGGCATTTTCAAACTCTATTAGATTATGCTTAAAATATTCAGTAGCTGTTTTGTAATTTGTAAAACCTTTTCCTAAAATATGGTACGGATGCGTATACCAATTATTGCCAATTGGTAAATTTTTATCTATAAAATTTTTATTCATTTCTCTAGACCAGAGTAAAATTCTTGAATTTTCGATGCCTCCAGTTGCAAGTACATATTTTGAACCGGAAATATAATATTTCTGATTCTCAAATTTAACTTCTAATTTTTCTGTAAGTCCTTCTTTGCCAATTATATTCGTAACAGGAGAATTAAATATTATATCTATATAATTCGATTTATCTATGTGATTTTTATATTTTTCGCCAAATTTGACATTACTAGTTTGAAACTCTACAATTTTAAAGTCATCATTAATTTTTTTTTCTCTAAATAAAGGTTTTATATTTAATATTTCTGAAGCAATTTTAAGATATGGTTGTAAATCTTTTTTTTCTATCAGCCAAGAATTAAAATCATAACTATCTAAAGTTCTACAGGTTCCGCCCCAATGACCTGAGGTTCCACCAAACATTCTCAATCTAGAATATTTAATATCATCAACTAAGTGATCTCCAATAACTTTTGCATGATAAAATTTTTGTGACTCCTCATTATACTCTAAATTTCCAGCTTCTAATATAATTGAATGAATTTTTCTTTTTTCTAATTCTAAAGCTAGTGATATACCTGCGGGGCCTGATCCTATAATAATTATTCTTTTAGGAGATTTTTTCGAGTACTTATATATATTATTAAAAAACATTTCTATTCTATATTGCATTCATTTGGAACTAAAATTATTTTTTTTTTATGAAAATTTGTAAAATTCAAACCATGAATTTTATAATTTTTAAAAGTAATTATTTTACCATTCAGTAATATTTCATTCTGGTTGATCAAGTCAGTGATAAAAAAAATATTATTTTTTTTAATTTGTTTTTCAATCTTTTCTTCTAAATCATTATCAAAAGTTGTGCTTAAAGTATTAAAATAATTATTCTGCCAATTGCCAGCTATATTTTGATACCAAAATAATTTTTGCATATTGTCAAAATATCTATTTGATAAAAAATAATAATATGCATCATTTGTAAAATTGGCAAAATATTTTATATTACAATCTTTTTTAATTTTAACTAAAATCTGGTTTAAACTATTTAAATTATTCCAAATATTTTCTTCATATTTTTGATATTTAATAAAGGACAGATCATTTTTAATAATTTTATTTTTTTCATTATTTCTTTTTAAGTGTAAACTATTTGTATCATTATCAAAAAAAGTCATTGATGAAAAAAGAATAAGTATAATTATGTAAGTATTTTTTATAAAGTAGTCTTTTTGATTTGATATCAAGTATAGCAGCACAACTATTCCAAATGAAGACAGTGTTGCCAACTTAAATACCGCAACATTATTTAGACTTTGAGATATTAAAATAAGATTTATTATAGAAATAAATGATAAAATATTTACTTTTTTATTACTAGAAAAAAAAATTTTTTTGTAGTTATAAACTAAAAAATAAACATTACTTAGAAAAACAACAAAAAAAAGAAATATATAACTTTTTGAAAATATTTTCTCGAAAGAAAAAATAAATGTTTTTATATACTGTAATATAAATTCAATTATTCCTTTTTGATAAAAACCTTCTAGCAAGGTTGGAAAGGTGAGACTTTGATTAATCCAAAATTGATAGATATTTTGTGCTAACAAGTAAGAAAAAAAAACAAAAAAGGGTAATAAAAATAAAAGAATTTTGTAGACTATTTTTTCATATTTAAAAAATTTAATATAATATTTTAAATCAACAATAAATATCAATATAGATGCTAAAAAAAAAGTTTCACTAAATAGAAAACCAATTCCAAGAACAAATGAAGATTGCAAATCTTTTTTTAAATTAAAAAAAGATTTTAAGTACAAATAATAAGAAATAAGAAAAAATAATAAATAATTATGCCATGGTTTTAATAT
>CACANS010000027.1 GCA_902533945.1 uncultured Pelagibacteraceae bacterium
TAAATATCATTGAAGTTACTTCAATATATTTATTTTCAAAAAAACCTATAGACTCATTATAATTTGAGAATCCTCCAGTAGCCAAAGTTGTCATTGAATGTGTTAAACTATCAAAATAACCCATTCCAAAAATTTTATAAAAAATAGCGCAAGTAACAGTTAATATTGAGTAAATTAAAAATAATCTTAAACTTATTTGTTTAGATTTTGGTAAAATCTTTTCAGAAGTATCAATAGAGGAAATTTTAAATAATTGCATACCACCAACATTCATAATAGGCATCAAAGTTATAGCCATAATAATTATTCCAATTCCTCCTAACCATTGAAGTAATGCCCTCCAAAGCAAAATTGCTTTTGGTGTATCATTTAAGTTTGTAATAATTGTAGATCCTGTCGTGGTTATTCCCGACATACTTTCAAAAAAAGAGTCAGTAAAACTTAAATTTAAACTAGAAAAGTAAAATGGCAAAGAACCAAATATTGCAATACTTATCCAAGCAAGAGCAGTTAAAATAAAAGCACCTTGTAGAGATATTTTTTTTTCATGACTAAGGTTAGAAATTATAAATAAGGAACCAAATATTATTGTTATTAATGAAGATACTATAAATGCTGATGTAAATTGATCGAAAAGTAATTGAGTAATTATTGGAACAAACATAAAAAAACCCAAAATAATCTGGAGTATACCAAGTGTGTAAAAAACTGTTTTATAATTGGACATTTTGATTGAACATTATTTTATGGTAAATAAATTTCAACTCTATAAGAATTATAAAAACACTTATTTTATAAGTTTTTTGATATTGAAAAGTGATAGACAAAGCAAACATAGAAAAAACCAATGCTTGGCCATTTGTTGAGGCAAAAAAAATATTACGTGAAAGAAAACAAAATATAGTCAAAAAAGGTAAAATTATTTTACAAACAGGTTATGGACCTAGTGGTTTACCTCATATTGGAACTTTTGGAGAGGTTGCAAGAACTTCAATGATTGTAAATGCTTTAAATCATTTAACAGATCTACCTAAAAAAATAATTACATTCTCTGATGATATGGATGGTCTTAGAAAAATACCAGATAATATTCCACAACAAAAAAAAATAAAAGAATATTTGCACAAACCTTTAACAGCTGTTCCAGACCCATTTGAAAAATATTCAAGTTTTGGAGAGCACAATAACGAAATGTTAAAAAAATTTTTAAATCAATTTAATTTTAAATATGATTTTAAAAGTTCAACAGAACTTTATAAATCTGGTTATTTTAATGAAACGTTAAAATTAATACTCAGTAAGTATGAGGAAATAATGAATATTATTATTCCAACTTTGGGAAAAGAAAGACAAAAAACTTATTCACCTTTTTTACCCATATGTCCAAATACAGGTATTGTTTTGGAGATTCCTGTATCTGAAATTGATGAAAAAAATTCTAAAATTATTTTTGATAATAATGGAAATAAATTAGAAACAAGTATACTTGATGGTTGTTGTAAACTTCAATGGAAAGTTGATTGGGCAATGAGATGGTATGCACTTGATGTTGATTTTGAGATGTATGGAAAAGATCTTATTGAAAGTGCGATTTTATCAACTAAGATTATAAAAACCCTAGGTAAGTCTAACCCATCTGGATTTGCTTATGAATTATTTTTGGATGAAAAGGGTGAAAAAATTTCTAAATCTAAAGGAAATGGAATAACTATAGATGAATGGTTAAAATATGCATCCCCAGAAAGTTTGTCTTTGTTCATGTATCAAAATCCAAAAAGAGCAAAAAAACTTTATAAAGAAGTTGTTCCTAAAGCAGTAGATGAGTATTTAGATTTTGTTGAAAAAGGAAAATCTCAAAACGAATTGCAATTATTACTGAACCCTGTTTGGTACGTACATGATGGAAAAATACCTAATGAAAAAATTATTATGACTTTTTCTATGTTATTGAATTTGGTTGAGACGAGTAATGCAAATACAAAAGATTTATTATGGAAATTTGTGAAAAAATATAAACATAACATTTCAGAAAAAGAGCATCCAATTTTTGATTGTTTAATAGGTTATGCAATAAAATATTATAATGATGTTATTAAAAAAAATAAAAAATATAAAAAACCTAACGATAAAGAAATAAAAGCTCTTAATGCTCTAGTAAATCTTCTGGATAAATGTAATGACAATATGGAACCTGAAGATATACAAACTGAAATTTATACAATTGGAAAAGAAAATGGTTATAGTGACAATCTAAGAGATTGGTTTAAATTGATATATGAAGTTGTTTTTGGCGATCAAAATGGACCAAGAATGGGTTTTTTCATTAGCTTTTTTGGAGTTCAAGAGACAAAGCAATTAATAAAAGATAAAATTAAATAATGTTCTCGAAGATAAGATCTTTAATTTTTAAATTAAATCCAGAATTAGCTCATAATTTAGCAATTAAAGCTCTTAAGATGAACTATATTCCTAGCAATAATATAAAAATAGATAGCTCAATAGAAATTTCTATATTTGGTAAAAAAATTTCTAACCCAATTGGATTGGCTGCTGGATTTGATAAAGATGCCGAGGTTTATAATTCACTGTTTAAATTAGGTTTTGGATTTGTTGAGGTTGGAACAGTTACTCCACGATCGCAATATGGAAATCCAAAACCTAGAATATTTCGACTTGAAGAAGATAAAGCACTTATAAATAGATTAGGATTTAATAATTCAGGATCAGATAAAGTCTATGCTAGAATTTCATCAAATCAACCCAAAGGATTATTTGGAATAAATATTGGACCAAATAATAATTCGAAAAACAGACTTGATGATTATAGCATGTGTCTTAGAAAATTTTATAAAGTTGCAGACTATATAACAATAAATATTTCTTCACCAAATACAGAAAACTTAAGAAATTTTCATAAAGAAGAAGAATTAGATGAATTGCTGAAGTTAATTCAAGATGAAAAAAATATTTTAAAAACCAAATTACCTATAGCAGTGAAAATTTCACCGGACATAGAAGAAAAGAATATTGAAAAAATTTCAGATTTACTAATTAAATACAAAATTGCGGCTATAATAATTTCAAATACAACTGATAAAAATAGAGAAAATTTAATCAATGTAAATAAATTAGAAAAAGGAGGGTTGTCAGGTAAACCTTTAGAGAAAAGATCAAATTTAATAATTAATAAATTCTACAAACATTTAAAAGATACAATTAAAATTATTGGAGTAGGTGGTGTGGACTCAGGAAGAAGTGCTTACGAAAAAATTATTAATGGAGCCACCTTAGTTCAGTTATATACAGGCATGGTTTACGAAGGACCAAACATTGCAAACAAAATTAATAATGAATTAGTTGATATTTTAAAAAAAGAAGGAATTAAAAATATATCTAGTGCCGTAGGAATAAAAAGTTGAACTTGACTGCTAAGATTTGACCGTCTATACAGACATAAATTTTATGTCAAAAAAATGTGAACTTACTGGAAAGATACCTTTGAAGGGTCATAATGTTAGTCATGCTAACAATAAAACAAAAAGAAGATTTTTGCCTAATTTAAAAAAAGTAAAATTTAAAAGTGATATATTAAAGAAAAGTCTCAAAATTACAGTATCCAATGCAGGAGTTAGATCTGTTGATAGAAAAGGGAGTTTTGATCAATTTTTAAAATCATCAAAGAAAAAAAACTTGTCAATAAGACTTCAAAAATTAAAAAAAACTCTTCATAACAAATCAGTATAATGAACCGTTTATTTATTTTACTCTCATTTTTAATGGGAGCAGTTGTATTGAGCTCGAATTATTTGGTTCAGTTTCCAGTACAATACTATGGATTAGAAAATTTATTAACCTATGGAGCGTTTAGTTATCCTATTGCTTTTTTTATTACAGATTTAGCAAATAGATCGTATGGGAAATATGTGGCTAGAAAAATTGTTTATATAGGTTTTTTTGTAGGTGTTTCTTTTACACTTTTTTTTTCAACAAATTTTTCAGAATTAATTTCTGTAAGAATTGCAATTGGATCTGGTTCAGCTTTTATCGTAGCTCAATTATTAGATGTGCAAATATTCGATAAATTAAGAAGAAAAAAATGGTTTATAGCACCATTAACATCATCATTTATAGGGTCAACTGTTGATACTTTTTTATTTTTTCTAATTTCATTTTATGGAACTTCAACACCTTGGATTACATTATCTTTAGGAGATTTGACCATAAAAATATTTGTAGCAATATTAATGTTAATTCCCTACAGATTATTGACAGATAGTTTTAGAATTGCTTAATCATTATTTATATAAAAATTTATAGGACAAAATTTTATAAGCTAATTTGGCTACTAAAAAATTGTAAGAATTAAAACTTTTTATTGGAGCTAGTTCATTTATATCAGCCCCAACTATATTTGAGTTTTTAGCAGCAATTTTTATAATATTTAATGTTTCTTCCCATAGTAATCCTCCTGGTTCTGGAGTTCCAGTCGCAGGCATAATGCTTGAATCTAAACCATCAACATCAAAAGTTAAATATACTTTTTTATTCTTAATCAATTTTTTAAATTTATTTAAATTCCATTTTATTTTATCTTTGGCCCAAAAAATATTAATTCTAGATGAATTTTTTTTTAAAAAAAGTATTTCACTTTTTGAAATATTTCTTATTCCAAAAGAAATCACAGAAACATTTTTATGGTCCAAGCATCTTTTAATTGCTGATGCATGCGAAAATTTTTGGCCATTGTAACTTTCTCTTAAATCTGCATGAGCATCAAAGTGTAATAAACATAAATTTTTATATTTTTTAACAAATGGAATTATACATCCAGGTGTAATAGAGTGTTCTCCACCAAAAGTGATTGGAAAAAGTTTTTTGCTTAAAATATCTGAATTAATATCTGATATTTTTTTTAGTGCTTTTTTAATACTTTTATCAATTTTGAATGGTTTAAGAGTCCTTATTCCTATTTTTTTGTACGGTTCACATTGTAGTTCTTCATCGTATAACTCTACTTGATGTGAAGCTTTTATAATTTCTTTAGGTCCATTTTTTGTTCCACTCCCATAGCTAACAGTTTTTTCTAAGCCAAAAGGAATAACAACAACTTTTTCTTTAAAACTAAATTTATTATCAATGCCTAGAAATCCTTTTTTGTTTGATAAGTACTTCAATTTTTACCCAAAAATTTTTGAAAAGTTTTTTCTATTTCTTTTTTTCCATTCGCCTTTATGATAAGCATCGCTGGCAATTAATGGTAAAACACTAGTTGCTTCGGCAAAAACCATTTGTTCTTTTGTTACATCTACCTTACCCCATGAGCTTGCTTCTTTTAGTGTGGAGCTGCTGCAAGCACCGTCTCTAGAATCCGCAACTGTTATTTGAACTGCATATTTGTGCATATCAACATTTTTACCCAGAAGTTCAGCACAAATAACTGTATCCTGAATAAAATTTTTTGGAACACCTCCACCAATCATAAATAATCCTGAACCTTTAGATTTTATTTTTATCTCTGTAAGTTCGCGAAACTCCCTTATCGAATCTATTGTTAGGTGTTTTTTAGGGTTTTTTTCTTGATGCATTACCAAACCAAATCCTGCACTAGAGTCGGTAAATGCTGGGCAAAATATAGGAACTTCATTGTCGTATGCAACTTCAATTAAAGATTCTTTTTTCTTTGCGTGACTCTTTAAATATTTTCCTATTTGTCTAATAAACTCTCTTGATGTGTAACTTTTTGGTTCTAAATTGTCTGCAATTTCACAAATTATTTTGTCACACATTTGTAATTCATCTTCATCAATATAGGTATCATATATTCTATCTATATAGTTTTTTCTTAATTCTCCATCATCTTGAAACTGTGAACCTTGGTAGTGTTTAAATCCGAGAGCTTCAAAGAAGTCCATATCAATTATTGATGCTCCCGTAGCCACAATTGCATCAACCATATTATATTTAACCATATCTCTGTAAATATTCATACATCCAGCTGCTGATGTTGATCCTGCAAGAGTTAAAAAAATTGTACACTCTTTATCTTTGATCATTTCGTTAAAGATATTCGCCGCATTAGCAGTTTCTCTTGATACAAAAGACATATTTTGCATTGAGGAAATAATATTTCTGGAATCAAATGAAGTAATATCTATATGCTTAACGGGCTTACTTAGGAAATCTTTCTTACTATTATGACCAAAGTTTTTTTTTTCTGACATTTAGGCAACTAGAAACTCTTTTCTAGTTTCTTTGTCATACATAGTCATTATTGGCTTATCTTCCACTTCAAATATATTATTAGAGTAAAAACCATTAAAATTAGTTCTAAAAGTTAAACCATATGCACCAAGCTGGCCTAACTCAATATAATCACCTTCTCTAATATTGTTTGGTAAAATAAAAGGTCCCTTCATGTAATCCATGCTATCACATGTTGGTCCATAGAAATCAAATGACGTCATTTTTTTTGAGATAATTCTTCCATTAGTAATTAATCTTGAAGGGTAAACAATATTTGGTACACCTCCATCAAATAATGTCCCGTAGGTTCCATCATTAATATATAATTTTTGTTTTTTTCTTAAAATCACTTTTACGATAGTTGATCCGCTTTCAGCAACAATAGATCTACCTGGTTCACAAATAATTTTTGGAAGTTTATTTAACTTTAAATTATTTAATGCTTTTTTTATTTCACCAATATAATTATCCAGACTTTGAGGAATTAAGTCAGGATAAATTGTAGGAAAGCCACCTCCAACATTTATAAAATCCGGAATAATTTTTGTCTTTTTTATTATCTTACCAATCTCAGCAATACCTTTTGCATAAGAAATTGGATGCATACATTGTGAACCTACATGAAAACTTAACCCAACTTTATTTGCATGCTGTTTAGCAAGCCTTAATAAACCAATTGCCTCAGAAGTAATTGCACCAAATTTTTTAGATAAATCTATTTCAGCATGTTCATTTGAAACTAATACTCTAACAAATAAGTCTAAGTCTTTAGCTTGATTAGTGCTTTCAATAATTTTAATTAGTTCATCTTTTGAATCTAGTGAAAAAGATTTTATACCATATTTAAAATAAGCTTCTCTTATATTATCTCTATTTTTTACAGTATGCATATAATAGCATTTGGCATCAGGTTTAATTTTTTTAATTTGTTGAATTTCCTTTATTGATGCAACATCAAATTCATTAATTCCACTACTTATAATCGTATTAAGGACAACTTGATTAGGATTTGTTTTGACTGCATAAAGAATTTTTCCAGGAAATTTTTTTTGAAAATAACTTGAGGCTATTTGTATCGAATTTCTCCTGATACAATAAACAGGCTCACTTGGTTTAAGTTGACTTATTAATTTGTCAACAGATTTAAATTTTTCCATTTTTTACAGCTCCGTAAAAAAAATTTAACAAAAAAAATTTGCATATAAGATATGCAAATTTCGTATAATTTGCGGGTTTATGCGATATGTGGAGCAATGTAAAGCAAATAATGTTTCTTGATATTAACAATTTTGTTCCTATATACCTTTCATGACAGAAACAATTAACAGCAATCAAGTTAATAATATTATAGATAAATCACTACTTATAGTTGATGATGATAATCCATTTAGAGAAAGATTAGCTAGAGCGATGGAAAAAAAAGGTTTTCAAGTGACTCAAGCAGATGGAGTAAAAAAAGGTGTTGAAATCGCTAAACTAAAAAAACCTTTATTCGCGGTAGTAGATTTACGATTAAATGATGGAAATGGACTACAAGTTGTAAAAGAAATTCAAAATTCTAACCCTGGTAGCAAAATAATAATGTTGACTGGCTATGGAAATATACCCACTGCTGTTGCCGCAATTAAAGAGGGAGCAATTGATTATCTTGCTAAACCTGCAGATGCTGATGATGTAGAAAAAGCATTATTAGCAGACCCAAAAAGTAAAGCCCAACCACCGGAAAATCCCATGTCAGCAGACAGAGTAAAATGGGAACATATTCATCGTGTCTTTGAGCTTTGTAATAGAAATGTATCAGAAACAGCGAGACGTTTAAAGATGCATAGAAGAACTTTGCAAAGAATACTCTCTAAAAGATCGCCTAGATAATTTTTCTTAATTTAAAAAATTGTTTTGATAAAATAGAAAGAATCAAAATTTTATAAGTTTCGATTATTAAAAAAGGTTTAGCTCCTTTTTCAAAAACTTGATAAAAGTTTATTGAATTATCACTGTAATAATTTAGATTTGCCCATAACCACATCAAACCACAAATATAAATAAAAATAACTGAAAAAATTAATTTAAAAAAACTTAAAATTGGGTCTGAATTATAGTTAAAAAATCCAGATATTAGAGCTCCTAAAATAAATCCAAATAAATACCCACTAGTTGGTCCCTGTAAATAAATTAATCCACCTCCACCTGCAAATACAGGTAAACCCATCGCACCTTCTATTAAATATACAACTACAGACCAAGCGGCAATTTTATAACCAAAGCTAATACCTAAAAGTAAAACTGCAAAAGTTTGCATTGTTGCTGGGACTGGAATAAAAGGAGTTTGTATTTTTGCTGATAAGATCAAAAGTAATGAACCTAGGAAAACTATTAAAAAAAATTTAATTATAGAAGTTAAATTTTTCTCTTTTGTTAATTCCATATTTTATTATTACATTTAAATTTATGATTTACTAGTGTTTTGTTAGCTTGATAAATATGTCTTCTAAATTTCCATCTTCAGTCGATATGTCAATTATATTGATGTTTTGATTTAGAAAGTATTGAATTATTTCACTCATTTTTACACTATTTTTTTCATAAGATAATGAAATCTCTTTTTCTGTATTTGATATTACTTTTATAATTTTAGGAAATTTATTGTCAATTTTAACTTTTTTATCAATTTTAATTTTAATTGTTTTCAAATGAATTTTTTCTAAAAGATTTTTTGTGCTGTCAAGTTCCACTAATATTCCTTTATCAATAATTCCTATTCGATCACACATTTCTTCAGCTTCTGCAATATAATGAGTAGTAAGAATTACCGTTACTCCTTGTTTGTTTAATAATTTAACATTATCCCAGAGATTTTTTCTCAATTGAACATCTACCCCGGCAGTTGGTTCATCAAGAATAATAATCGGTGGTTGATGTACAAGTGCTTTAGCAATTAACAATCTTCTTTTCATTCCTCCTGACAAACTTCTTGCATAACTATTTGCTTGCTTTTCAAGAGATACCATTTTTAAAATTGAGTCTGTAATTCTGTCCTTTTTTTTAACTCCATATAAACCCGCTTGTAATTCAAGTGTGTATTTTGGTGAAAAAAATGGATCTAGGTTTACTTCTTGTGGCACGATTCCTAAAGAAGCTCTTAGTTGTCTCGGGTTTTTATCTAAATCAAATCCCCATACGTTTACTCCTCCTGAAGTTTTAATTACGGTTCCTGCCAAAATGTTTATAAATGTAGTTTTGCCAGCTCCATTAGGGCCTAATAGTCCAAATA
>CACANS010000028.1 GCA_902533945.1 uncultured Pelagibacteraceae bacterium
AAAAAACCTCAATTTTGGGATAAAAAATTTTCGGTATGGAAGTATATTTTGCTTCCATTTAGTTTTATTTATTTTTTATTAAGTAAAATTAACTTCAAAAAAAAACATACTGTAACAAATATATTTTCTATTTGTGTAGGAAATATTTATGTTGGAGGAACAGGTAAAACTCCAACATGTGTATTAATAAAAAAAAATTTGGAAAAACTAAATATAAAATCATCGTTTATTAAAAAATATTATCCTGATCAAATCGATGAACAAAATTTATTAAGAAAATATGGAGATTTATTTATTGAAAAAAATAGATTAAGTGGATTAATAAATTCAAAAGAAAAAGGATATAGAGTAGCAATATTTGATGATGGACTCCAAGATAAATCTATCAATTACAATTTAAAAATTGTTTGCTTTAATAGTGAAAGTTTTATTGGTAATGAAAATTTATTTCCTTCTGGTCCACTAAGAGAAAAAATTACCGCAATTAAAAAATATGATGCAGTTTTTTTAAATGGTTTAAATTATAATAACAAAAAAAATATCGATAAATTAAAAAACACTAATCCAAATATTAATATTTTTGAAACAGTTTATAAAATAAAAAATAATGAAAATTTAAACAAATCATCAAAATATTTAATTTTTGCTGGCATAGGTAATCCAATTAATTTTCTTAATTTGCTTAATGATAATGGTATAAATGTTGTTAACAAAGTATTTTACCCTGATCACTATAATTATACAGAAAAAGATATAGATAAGATAAAAAATATATCTCTTAAAAAAAATTTAAAAATAATCACAACCGAAAAAGACTATTATAGATTAAAAGAATCAATGAGAGAAAATATTGATTATATAAAGATAGAATTATCATTAAAAAATGAAAATGAATTTATTATTTTTTTAAAAAGTAAAATATGAAAAAATTAAAATATTTATTCGAATTTATATTAATAATGTTTTTTTTCATTATTTTCAAAATTATTGGTTTAAAATCTTCCTCTAACATTGGTGGAATATTAGGAAACATTTTTGGGCCATTAATAAGAAAAAAAAAATTAATTAAATCCAATATATTAAAAGCTCTACCCAATGCAGATAAAAAAAAAATTAATTTAATACAAAAAAATATGTGGAATAATTATGGAAGAATTTTATCAGAATATGCTTTCTTAAAAAAATTTAGAAGTAATGATTTTGAAAAAAATGTAATTGTAGAAGGACAAGAAATTTTAGATATAATTAGAGACTCAAAAAAACCTGTAATCTTTGTGTCTGGACATTTTTCTAATTATGAACTGATGACTATGCAAATCGTTAAAACAAACATTCCTTTATCAGCTGTATACAGACCTCTTAACAATATTTTTATGAGGATGGTGCAAGATAAAATAAGGGACAAATATATTTCTAAAAATTACATTCCAAAAGGTATGGCTGGAACTAGACAACTACTTAAATATTTTAAAAAAGGTTGCTCAATTGCTATAATGATAGATCAAAGAGTTAGTCAGGGCAAAAAAATAAAATTTTTTGATCATTATGCATATACAACAACAATACCAGCACAATTTTCTAAAAAATATAAGTGTGAAATAGTTCCTATTCATGTCGAAAGATTAGATGGGATTAATTTTAAAATTAAAATTAATAAACCTATGAATTTTAAAGATGAAGATAGTGTAGAAAAAATTACAACTGATCTTAATTTATGGCTAGAAAATATGATTTTAAAAAATCCTGATCAATGGATTTGGACTCATGATCGTTGGAAATAAATAAGTTTTAATTTTTCTTATCCTTCTTTTTGAAAGCTTCCAAATATGAAAAATATGGTTCTTGCAAATCTACATTCCAATAAGTTAACTCATTTAAAAAAATTTTTTTTCCTGATACTGCGCAAATCACGTGATCACCATCCTCAATAATTTTAAAACTATTTGGCAAATATTCTAATTTAGCTAACTTATTTTTCATTATTATTATATAACTTATCATATATGAATATTGCTATTATTGGAAGCGGAGGCAGAGAACATGCTTTATGTTCAAAACTATCAGAATCACAAAAAGTAAAAAAAATATTTTGCATCCCAGGAAACGCCGGAACCGAAAAAATTGCAGAAAATATAAATATAAACTTTAATGATTTTAAAAAATTGAAAAAATTTATTTTACAAAATAAAATTGAAATGGTCATTATCGGACCTGAAAAACCTTTGGTAGATGGTATTGTCGATTACCTTGAAAAAAATAATATATTAGTTTTTGGACCTAACAAAATTGCATCACAATTAGAAGGTTCTAAAACATTTACAAAAGAATTGTGCAAAAAAAATAATATACCTTCTGCAAAATTTGAAATATTTTATAAGTCTCTAGATGCAAAAAAATTTTTAAAAAAATCTAAATATCCTTTAGTTATAAAAGCAGATGGTTTAGCTTCAGGAAAAGGTGTATATATTTGTGAAAATGAGTCATCGAGCCAAACAGCAATTGAGGAAATTTTCAATGGAAAGTTTGGAAAAACAGAAAAATTATTAATAGAAGAATTTCTTCAAGGAGAAGAAATGAGTTTTTTTATTATTTCTGATGGAAAAACTTTTAAAACTTTTCAAACTGCACAGGACCACAAAAGAGTAGGTGAAGGCGATACAGGTAAAAACACTGGAGGAATGGGAGCTTACTCACCTTCAAGACTAATAAATTTAGATCTCGAAAAAAAAATTATAAATAGAATAATTCATCCTACATTAAAATCACTTAATAACATTGGCTGCACATATAAAGGATTTTTATATGCTGGCTTAATGATTGTTAATAATGAACCATATCTTATTGAATATAATGTAAGAATGGGTGATCCGGAATGTCAAACAATAATTCCTAGATTGAAGTCAGATTTATTTGAAATTATTTTATCATGCTGCAATGGTTCTTTAAAAAATGTAATTTTAGAATGGGATTCTAAATTTAGCCTAAGTATAGTTTTATGTTCAAAAGGATATCCAGACAAATATCAAAAAAACGTTAAAATAAATGGTTTAGAAAATCTAATTCATTCAAAAGATCAATTTATTTTTCATGCGGGAACAAACAGAAAGAATAATGAAATTTTAGCTACAGGAGGAAGAGTTTTAAATTTTATTTCTCTTTCTGAAAGTTTTTATTTATGTCAAAAAGAATCTTTAAAACTAATTAATAATTTAAATTGGAAAAATGGATTTTTTAGAAAAGATATAGGATTTAAAGTAATTAAAAAATGAAAATAATTTCTGGTTATTTAAAAAATAAAAAATTAATTTTACCATCAGACAAAAGCACAAGGCCATTAAAATCAATGGTAAGGGAGTCAATTTTTAATATTATAGAACATTCAAAAATATTTAATTTTAAAATTAAAGGTTCAAATGTTTTAGACTTATTTTCTGGTATAGGTTCATTTGGTTTAGAATTTGTATCTAGAGAGGCCAATAAAGTGATTTTTTGTGAAAATTATCAACCATCAATAAAAATTTTAAAAAAGAATATACTAAACTTAAATTGCTCAAAAAATACTTTGGTATTTGAAAACGATATTTATAGCCAAAACTTTTTTCAGAATTTACCAAATAAAAAGTTTGAAATTATTTACTTAGATCCACCTTTCAAAGAAAAAAGAATAAATGAACTTCTTAAAAATATAAATAACAATAAATTATTAAATAGAAACGGTATAATCATTCTACATAGAAATAGAAAAACTATAGACAATTTTAATGATTTTTTTTTAATTAAAAAAGAAAAAATTTATGGTTTATCTAAAATTATTTTTGGTTCTTTTTTTTAGCAAAATTTTTTTAGTTTCTTTTTTGATTAATTCCACTGCTGGCTGATCAAAAGGGTTTACTTTTAATAATCTGCCCACAAGTATTGTTTCTAGTATAAAAAAAGTAAATAAAGTTCCAAGACTTTTCTCATCTTTGCTTAATATTTCAAAACTTCTAAAAGGTATCTTTTTTGAATTAAAAACATTTTGAGTTGCTATATTCTGAGAATAAATTATTTCACTTAATTTTTTTCCTTTTAAAAATTTATAAGGTTCTAATATTTTTTTATGATTTATTTTTCTTGTATTTTCTTGGTGTGAAAAAAAAAAAGTATAAAAACCCTTGGGTTGCCCATCCAAATAATATTGCATCAAACTATGATTATCTTTTGGCATTGTAGAAATCACTGGTATTACTCCACTTGACTTTTTTCCTAAACTTTCTGAAACAAGCTGTTGATACCATTTAAAAAAAGGTTCCGATAAAGGATCATAATTTAATATAAATGATAAAAATTTACCTTTTTTCACATTTAAATAAATTGACTGAACATTAGACAATAATTCTTTAACAAAAATTTTATTTTTAATTAAATAGTTAAATTGTTTAAATTTAATAACGTCTAAACCCATTAACTCTGCTGGAATCATGCCCACTTCTGATAATACAGAGTATCTACCACCAATATAATTTTTATGTTCAATTATATCAGACTTTAAATCAGCTGCTAATTTATTTAAATAATTATCTTGTAATTCAGAAATAATAATATTTTTTTGATTATCTTTTAAAAGAATATTTGAATTACATATAGTTTCTAAAGTATTTCCAGATTTTGATATAATTATATTAACTTGGGTTTTTTTATTTTTGTTTAAATTTATATTATTCTGAAGATTGTTTATGAATGAAAAATTTTTTATTATTTTTTTTTTTAAAAAACTATAAATTGCTTCAGATCCTAAAATAGAACCTCCCATACCAATTATTCTAAAAAAAGATTTTCTTTTAAATTTTTTTATGATCTTAGAATTTGAATTATTGTTATAATCTTTGGATAAAGTATTAAGAATATTATTTTTATTTTTATGATAATCAGAAATTAATGAGTTAAACTCCTTTTTTGCTATATTTAATTTTTTTTTAATTTTAAAATTTTTAAAATTAATATTATTAACAATCATTTTATTTAATTTTCTTTAAAATTGAGTCCTCTAGAGAGTTATTTGAGTTATCAATTTTAATATCATCACTATTACCATTGTTTTTTAATATCTTTTTTACATCTTCTTGAAAGCTTGTTTCCTCTCTATCGGCTAAATTTTTACCATCCTCAGGCTCGGGCAAATCATCAAAATTTGGAGGTAATACTAATGGGTTTTTTTTTTCAACTAAAAACTCATCACCAACTGGCTTCGTTTTTCCTGTTACGGCATTTTTAATACTTGATCCTAAGCCGCAAGAATTCAAAATCATTAAAAAAAGTAAAATTGAAATATTAAAAAATTTTCTACTCATATGTTTTTTTATTCATTAATAATTCAGCAATAATAAGGCAAATAACACCAAGTGTTATAAATATATCTGATACATTGAAAATAAACCAGTGGTACTCCCGAATATTTATATCAATAAAATCTGGGACTGATCCATAATACAATCTATCAAATAAGTTTCCCAAAGAACCTCCTAGTATCATTAAAAAAAAATATGCACGTAAATCTTTATAAATAAAAACTAAATATAAAATAATTAAATTTATTATTACAATTAAAGTAGTAATCAAATTGTAAATTAAAGATTTTTCAAATGAGAACAGGCCAAAAGCAATGCCCTTGTTCCATACCAAATTTAAGCTCAAAAATTGATTAATATATATATTTGTGTCTAAACTATTTGATGCAAATTGAAGAATATAAATTTTGGATATTCTATCTAAAAAAAAAATTAAAGTTAAAACTGATATATATATAATAATTTTCTTAAAAAGATTGTTATTCATATCTTATATTACTATCCATGTCTTTCGCACTTGCCTTTTTTTATTTTCCAACAAATTTTGCATTTTTCACCCTCTGCTTTAATTGTTTCAACATTTATTTCATCACTAATTTTTTCATCAAGTATTATTTCTGCCCCTGAAGTTATACAAATTTCTGCAAAATCAAAATTTTTTGCCAATTGATAAAATTTTTTATTCAGTTTTATTTTAACGTTCGCTTCTAAACTTGAACCTATAAGTTTATTGGCTCTTTTATTTTCAATACTTATATTGGCTAGATCTCTTATTTTTTTTATTTTTATCCAATTTTCATTTAACTCTTGATTTTTCCATTTTGAAGGTATTTGAACAAATTTTTCTAGGTGAATGCTATTATCATTATCTTTATTAACTAAATTAAAAATTTCCTCAGTGGTAAAAGACAATATTGGTGCAAACCATTTGAGCAAACTTTCTAGGATTATATTTAGAACTAAAATACAATTTTTTCTTTTTTCAGAATTTAAATCATCACAATAAAGAGAATCTTTCCTAATATCAAAATAAAATGCTGAAAGATCTACTGTACAAAAATTTAATAGTTCTTTATATAAATTATGAAATGTATATGCCTTAAAATTTTTATGAAAATTTTCATTCAAAGTAAAGATTTTATGAAGCAAGTACTGTTCTAATTCATCAAGTGCACTTAGATTTATTTTTTCAAAATCTGTTTTTAAAAAATTATCTTTTAAGTTTCCCAAAATATATCTAAATGTATTTCTTATTTTTCTGTATGATTCTGCGTGTTGCTCTAAAATTAAATTGTCTATTCTTAAATCTTCTGAATAATCTGCTGCTGCAACCCAGACTCTTAAAATATCAGCTCCATATTTTTTTAATATGTCTTCTGGTGCTATAATATTTCCCAATGATTTAGACATTTTTAATCCTTTTCCATCGACAACAAAACCGTGTGACAGTATCTTTTCAAATGGTGCTCTACCTCTAGTTCCGCAGGACTCTAACAATGAAGAATGAAACCAGCCTCTATGCTGATCAGACCCCTCAAGATACATGGATGCAGGCCATTTTAAATCTTTCCTTGTTTCTAGAACATATGAATGAGTTGAGCCACTATCAAACCATACCTCAACAATATCACTTAATTTTTCATAATCTTGAGCAATATATTTTTTGCCTAAAAATCTTTGAGGATCATCTGAAAACCAACAATCTGAACCTTCCTTTTCATAAATTTTCGCTATGTTATCAAAAACTTCATCATCAATTAAAATTTCATTTGTTTTTTTTGAAATAAAAATAGGCAAAGGAACTCCCCAAACTCTTTGTCTTGAAACACACCAATCTGGTCTTGTTTCTATCATTGATTTTAATCTTTCCTTTCCTTTGCTAGGATAAAATTTGGTATCCTCGATAGCTTTTAAAGCTTTTTTTCTTAACCCATGACTTTCCATTGAAATAAACCATTGTTGAGTTGCTCTATGAACAAGGGGAGCTTTGGATCTCCAAGAATGTGGATATGAATGATTTAATTTTCCGTTGGCTAAAAGTTTATTAAGTTCATTTAATTTTTCTATTACTAAAGAATTTGCTTTAAAAATATGTGTGCCTTCGAAAACTGGAATATTTTTTGTATATCTTCCATCATCATCAACTGTTTCCAATGCTTTAATTCCATTGTTTAAACACAAATTAAAATCATCAGGCCCATGACTTGGTGCACAATGAACAATTCCTGTGCCTTGTTCTGTTGTAACAAATCTAGCTTCCAACATTGGAATATCATATTTATAGCCAATATTAAAAAAAGGATGTTGGCAAACAGTTCCTAAAAATTCCTTTCCATTAATCTCTTTTAAGATTTTATAACTTTCAATCTTACAATCTTTAATTACAGATTCTAAAAGGTCTTTTGCTACAACTATCTTTTTTTTTTTAAAATTGTTATCATCTAATAATTGAATAATTAAATATTTTAAACTTTGATTATAAGCTAAAGCTTTATTTGCTGGAATTGTCCAAGGTGTTGTTGTCCATATGATTATTTCACAATCATTCAGCTCTTTTAAATTAGATTTCTTAATCACAAATGAAGCATAAATTGTATCTGATGTATGATCCATATACTCTACCTCAGCATCAGATAATGCAGTTTTTTCTACTGTTGACCAAAGAACCGGCTTATATCCTTTATAAAGACTTCCCTCTTTTAAAAATTTTCCAAGCTCTCTTACTATTTGTGCTTCTGCATCAAAGCTCATTGTTGAGTAGTAATTTTCCCAATCTCCTACAACGCCCAGCCTTTTGAATTGGTCCTTATGAACTTTAATCCATTTGTTTGCAAATTCTCTACATTCTTTCCTAAATTCAGTAATTGGCACTTCATTTTTATTTTTTTTATTTTTCTTATATTGTTCTTCAATCTTCCATTCTATTGGTAATCCATGACAGTCCCAACCTGGAACATAAACAGAATCTTTTCCATCCATTTGATGAAATTTAATTATTATATCTTTTAGTATTTTGTTTAGTGCAGTTCCCATATGAATATTTCCGTTTGCATAAGGAGGACCATCATGAAGAATAAATTTTTCTTTCTCTTTACTTTTTGCTCTTAACTTCTTGTATAAATTTATTTTATCCCAATATTGAACAAATCCAGGCTCCTTCGATGGAAGGTTCGCTTTCATTGAAAATGCTGTTTTAGGAAGATTTATATTTTCTTTTCCCATAATGTTATATTTTTTTTGCTATTTTCAAATCCTTTTTAATTTGATTTCTAAGCTGATTAACACTTCTGAATTTTTTTTCACCTCTAATAAACTTTTTAAATTCAACTGATAATTTCTTATTATAAAGATTTCTAGTAAAATTAAATATATTTACTTCTAAAAGAATCTTTTTTTTATTAAAAGTCGGTCTATATCCTAAATTTGCTATACCATTTAAATTACCCTTTCTCTTGTGAAGATTAACTTTCACGGCATAAACTCCTGGTTTTGCAATTATGTAATCCGATAACCCAATATTGCATGTAGGAAAACCAATTTTTT
>CACANS010000029.1 GCA_902533945.1 uncultured Pelagibacteraceae bacterium
TTAAAGGAACAGTAAAACCAACTCCAGCTTCGAAAGGATCTAATTGTCCATCAAATTCATTTCCAAATAAAATTAGTCCTGCTTCTATTCTTAGTAAATCTAAGGCACCAAAACCAGCTGGTATTAGTCCTTCATCTTTTCCAGCTTCTATAACTTTATCCCATACCTTAGGGGCATCGGTAGGATGACACCATATTTCGTAACCTAATTCTCCAGTATAACCAGTTCTTGAAACTATTAAAGGTATTCCTGTTAAATTTTCAACTCTACAAATAGTAAATCTGAACCATTGCAGTTCAGAGATCGAAGGTTGTGTTGGTGGAGTAAAAATAAATTTTTCAAGAATTTTTCTACTGTTAGGTCCCTGCAAAGAAATATTATTTATCTGATCTGTAGAATTTTTTATTATAACCTTATAATTTTTTTTCTTAGCCTGTTCTTTCAACCACTCTCCTGCATATTCATCACCGCAAATCCATCTAAATCCATGGTCACTTAATTTTAATAACGTTCCATCATCAAACATTAATCCATTTTCGTAGCACATGGATGAATAAACTACTTGACCAACTGAAAGTTTTTTTATGTTTCTAGTCAGAGTATAATTCATTAGTTCTTCTGCATCAGGACCTAAAATTTCAAATTTTCGTAATGAAGATAAATCTATTACAACTGCTTTTTCTCGACATGCAGTATATTCATTTATTATACCATGTTTTGTATAATCGTTTGGTAACCAAAATCCTCTTGCATCGACAAAGTTTCTAGTAAGTTTTGAAGTTCTTTCATGAAAACCTGTATTTCTAGTTAATTTTGGATCTGAGTCTGTTTTCATTCTAAATGCAAATGATTTTGTAAATTCTTTGTTTTTATCATAAGTTCTAACAAAAATATCTGTAGGATTCCACGAATTACAAGCATCAATATCACTTGGACATGCTGTAGTTCCACAGGTTAAGTCTTTAAGAGCTTTAAAAATTACGTAATCTCCAGGTCTAGCAAAAGACTCATCCGATAGTACTGAATTTAATCCTCCAGCAGAGGTATTAAAAAATAGATTTATTGCATGCCATCCTCTTTTTTTTTGAACTCCAAATTTTTCCATAGAAGTATTTAAATTGTCAGAGCAATTTGCATGTCCAAAATAACCTGCATCTTCATAATATTTAGATGTGCATGCTAAATTGAAAGTATCATGCCTTCCAACAGTATCTCTAATCACTTCAACCAAAGGTTCGTGGTCAGTATCATAAAATTTAGAAAATAATCCTGGACCAGGAAAAGTGCTTGCCATAAAAGTTCTGGTTGTTTGCCAATCAAGACCTTTTTCAACTTTTTTGTCTAACTTTTTTGTATCAAACGCAACGAAATCAGAACATTGTCTTCCAGTTGGACTAATAACTTGAATATAGTCTCCTTCTTTAACTTGAAATGAAATTGCTGTAGCACGATCAATATTTGTTTCATTTAGCGGATCAAACATAGGGTCAGGAATTACTGAATGTTCTTTATCTTTTGTAATCTTAGCTCTTTTTACAAAAATAGTTAAATCTGTTGATGGATTTTGTTCATGAACCAACATATCTGATCCAGGAGCCGCAAAAATACAATAGCATTTATCTTTTGATTTTAAATTTATTTTTTCCCCATAATTGGTATCTTTATCAAAAATAATTGAAGATTTAGATTTTGAGATATCTAAATTTCTCTTTCTTAATTGGCGAAGCGCTATCAATGAGGTTTCTTCTTTTTTTAAAAGAATTTTTTTAATTTCAGACGTATTTTTATTTTCTTTTAAATCTAAAATTGCTAGTTCTGATTTTCCTTCTTTATTAAAAACCGATATCTCACAAATTTGATTGCCTTCATTATTTATAATTTTTATTTCATCTTCAGGATAAATTTGTATACCTGTTAGACCGCCACCATTAACTATATACCTTTCAACCCCAGGTGGAAGAATGTTTAAACCAGGCTCCTTAATATTTGTACTAGAATTAAGCATTTTTAATAAACCCCTACAACGAACATAATATATCTAACTCATGTTGACTATACATTTAATTAAGCACATACTTAGACAACTTAATATTAAGGAAAGGGGAAAAAATGAGAAAAATAATATCTCTTTTATCTGCTATTATTATTACTGCAGTATCTTTTGCAGGAATAGCAAATGCAGCAGATAGTAAAAAACCTATCGTTATCCCAACACACAATTGGTCAAGTCAAATTGTAATGGCTTATGTAATTGGTGGAATTATGGAAAGTATGGGAAATAACGTTAAATATGTAAACGCTGACTCACAAGCTGTTTATGAATCCATTCGTATTGGTGATGTAACTATATCACATGAAGTTTGGGAATCTGCTTTTGGTAAATCATTTACTACAGCTTTAGATAAAGGTGGTTTGCTTGATTGGGGAGATCACGAAGCAAGAACTCTTGAGGATATGGGATATCCAAATTGGGTTGCTGAAAAAGGATTATGCCCAGGTCTACCAGACTGGACTGCTTTAAAAAATCCTGACTGCGCTAAAAACTTCACAACTCCTGATTCACCAGGTGGAAAAGGAAGAATGTTAGAAGGACCACAAACTTGGCATGGTGATTTAATACCTCAAAGGGTTGATGCACTAGGTCTAGGAGATCTTTGGTGGGTTAAATTTGCTGGAAGTGCAGATGCACTTTGGGCAGAATTAGCAGCAGCTAAAAAAGAAGGAAGAGGAACTATCATCTTTAACTGGACACCAAACTTTACAGATGGTGCTGGTTTTACATTTATAGACTTCCCTCCATACACAGCTGGTTGTAGACCAGAAGACGGTGGAGATGGTAAATGTGGTTCGCCAGATGGTTATTTGAAAAAAGCAGTTAACGCTGATTTTCCAAAAACTCATCCAAAAGCAGCTGCAATGTTCAAAAAAATGTCATTCTCTACAAGTCAAATTGGTGCAATGGCAGCTTTAGTTGACGTTGATAAAATGACTCACGAAGATGCAGCTAAGAAATGGTTAGCCGACAATAAGAAAGTTTGGCAAGCTTTTACTAAATAAAGCTTAAAACTATTAAATTATTAAATCTCTCCCAACAATGTTGGGGGAGATTTTTTTTATGTTAATAAAAAGTTTAAATTATTTAAATGATAAAATATTTTTTTTATATATCTCTTAGTTTATTATTTTTTAATCTATCATCAGCAAAAGACGTAGATATACAAGAGAATGTTAGTCTTAGTTTTGTATGCGATTTAGAAAAAAAAATACTTAAGAATTCTGAATATAATTATAAAACTTTTCTAGCTAAAGATTTAGATGATAAGGATTTAGATAAATTTAATATTGAAGCAAAAAAACCAGAAACACTTTTAATTAACGGATTATCTTTATTTCTTTCAGACACAACAAAACTGAATGTTAAAGTAGTAAATAAAGATGTGGTTTTATTTAAAGCAATTAACCGAGAAAAGAATTATTCTGAGTCTGGTATTATAAATAGAAAATCAGGCGAATTAGTTCATGAAATTACAAAAAATATAAAAAGTGAAAACCCAGAAAAAGATATTTCTTTTTATTCATGCAGAAAAAGAAAGGAAAATGTTTGATTTTTTTTTAATTAATTTTGTGTAAAATACATTTATGAAAAAATTTATTATAATCATATTTTTTTACTTTTTTATTACATCTGAAGTTTTAGCTCGTAGTACCGGATGTAAGGAAGGAAACTGTGAAAATGGTTATGGCAAGTGGGTTTATACAGACAAAACAACTTATGAAGGTGAATGGGTAAATACAAAAAAACATGGTCAAGGAACAGAAACTTGGCCAAATGGATACATTTATAAAGGCGAATTTAAAAACAGTGAGTGGAGTGGGCAAGGCACTTTAACTTTTCCAAATGGCGCAAGGTATGTTGGAGAATGGGCCAATGGTTTTATGAATGGAAAAGGAACTTTTACATGGTCTGATGGTAAAGAAAAAACAGGCACCTGGGTTAATGGAAAATTACAAAAATAATTAAAATAATGATAAAAAATAATTATATAAATAGATTAAAAGAGTTGTCTGAAACAACAAAGCAATTTGGTGGTCTTATTATCTTAATACTTATTATAATTTTATCTTTTGGTATTTTAAATATTTATTGGGGAGGAGGAGATGAATTAATTAAAAAAATGAAATTAGAAGAAGAAAGAATCGCAGAAGAAAAGAAACTTAATGCACTTATATCTCAACTTCCATCAGGTATTCTAGTAACATTTGATGGAACAGATAATTTTAGATTGACTGATGAACTTTACGAAGCAGTTTGCAATGCAACAAAACTTCTTCCTCAACGTGCTATCATGGCTGCTCATTTTTTAAATTATGAAGCTTACGAACTATATACTATCAATGGTAATAAAATTGATGAAACGTATGTTAAATGGGATAAAGAGAAAAACAAATGTTTTGCTGGTTACACTGTAAGTGGAGCCAATGTAGGAGTAAATAAAACAGCAAATGTTAGTGGAGAGGTTTTAAGTTTTTTAAGTACCGGCATTGATACCAGAGTATATTTTATTAAAAATTTCTAAGGAGGAAAAGGAATAAATTATATAGATTTTATTTTATCTTAATTTCGTATAACTTGATTATAAATTTATGTCTAATCCAGTAATTAAATGTGAGTCTGTTTATAAAATTTTTGGAGAAAATGCCAAAAAAATGCTTCAAGATTCAAACGGTAATGTAGACGCAAAAACTTTTCAAGAAAATGGATGCATAGTAGGCGTTAACAATGCTTCATTTGAAGTTTCAAAAGGAGAAATGTTAGTTGTAATGGGTTTGTCGGGCTCAGGTAAATCAACTTTATTAAGATGTATTTCAAGATTAACAGATGCTACAGATGGAAAGATTTTTATAGAAGGCCAAGATTTACTCTCATTAAAAAATAAAGAACTAATAGAACTTAGAAGAAATAAAATGGGAATGGTTTTTCAGAGTTTTGCTCTACTTCCTCACAAGACAGTTGTAGAAAATATTGCTTTTCCACTTCAAATTAAGGGAATTAAAACTGAAGACAGTATTAGCAAAGCAATGGATATGGTTAAACTTGTTGGACTTGATGGAAGAGAAAACTATTTTCCTAGAGAACTTTCTGGAGGTCAACAACAAAGAGTAGGTATTGCTAGATCTTTAGCGGTAGAACCAGACATTTGGTTTTTAGATGAACCTTTTTCTGCATTAGATCCATTAATCCGAAAAGAAATGCAAGATGAGTTCTTAAGACTTCAAGATAAATTACAAAAAACAATTATGTTTATTACACATGATTTTGATGAAGCTTTAAAACTTGCTGATCGTATTGCTATTATGAAAGATGGAATAATTGAACAGCTAGACACACCTGCAAATATTGTTTTAAATCCAGCAACTGAATATGTAAGAAAATTTACTGAAGAAGTACCTAGAGAAAAAGTTTTGTTAATAGAAGATGTAATGGATCCATCTACTACCGATAATTTGGGAGATTTGAAAGTTTTAAAAGATGAAATTATTGAAAATGTTGCTGAAAAAATTTTAACTCAAGAAAAATCAGTAGCAGTTGTAGATAATAAAAATAAAATTGTAGGCTCTATTAATCCGACAAAAATAATTAATACAGTTTTTGGAGGAAGAAAAAATAATAATTAAATTATGGAATTTATAAAAAAATATCCAAAGTTATTTCAATGGTTATTTTTATTGATTATATTTTTTGGTTTATGTTTTGCAATTGATGTTCCTGAAACATATAAATTTATAAGAGGCCAAGCAGAATTTGTTAAAGATCCCAACCAAAGCTCCTACATTTTTCTTGGCAAAGAAGTAAGATATTATGCTTTTGACGTCTTTTGGAGATTACCCCCATTACTTGGATGGTTACCTATTTGGATAAACGATTCATTATTCTTCTTAATGAATGAATGGATGCCAATTGAGTTTTGGAACGAAGATACTCAAGAATTCAGAACTCGGCCTTTAGTTTTACAAATAAGTAGAAATTTAACTGCTTTTATGACTTTTCTAATAGAGCTGATTAGAGAGATTTTATTAGGTGGACTTGAAACTATTGTTGCATTTACTAGTTGGGATTGGATAGACAAAAACCCTTGGGCCGAGCTACCAGGTCTACCATGGACTATCGTTGCTGCAGGTTCAGCAATACTTGCTTATAAGTTAAGTGGTAAAGGTCTAGCTTTGTTTGCCGGTTTAGTTATGGTTTACATTTCTATATTTGGTCAATGGAAACCCTCGATGCAAACTCTTTCATTTATATTAGTTGCAGCACCACTGTCATTTATTTTTGGCTTAGGCTTAGGTATAGCGGCATTTAAAAGTAAACGTGTTGAGAAAGCTTTATATCCAATACTTTTAGTTATGCAAACAATGCCACAATACGCGGTATTGGTTCCTGCTCTTGTTCTTTTTGGAGTTGGTGATCATGCTGCAGTAATTATAACTATGGTTGTTGCTGTTCCACCAATGATACTATTAACTATATTAGGTTTAAGAGCAATACCACCAGAAGTTATTGAAGCAGGTAGAATGAGCGGGTGTAATAATTGGCAACTAATGTTTAAAGTATTAATTCCAACCGCGAGAAGAGATATCTTAATTGGAGTAAACCAGGTTATCATGGTGTGTTTTTCTATGGCTGTTATTTCTGCATTTATAGGTGCAAAAGGTTTAGGATTTAATTTATTACTAGCCTTAAACCAACTCAATATCGGTTTGGCCTTAGAAGCTGGATTGTGTATTAGTTTAATTGCAATTCTTTTAGATAAAATGTCATTGGCATGGGCAAATAAACAAACAGATTATTTTGGTAATCTGACATTCTTTCAAAGAAATAAAAATATTTTATTTTTTGCTGCTACAGTAATTATAGGAATTATACTTGCTTATGTTGGAACTTTTTTGTTCAAAGGTAGTTACAATTATTTGTTTGAAGTTCCACATAACAAAGGAATATCAACAGCAGATTTTTGGAATAAAGGTGTTGATTGGATTTTTGATACCTTCTTTGTGTATATAAAAGCATTTAATACATGGTTGATTCAAGACGTGCTTCAGCCAATGAGAGCTTTATATTTAAGAATGCCTGCAGTTGCCACATTAGTTTTAGTTGTTGGAGCTGGATATTTAATTGGTGGTATTCGTTCAGCCCTAGTTGTTTGTGCATTAACACTGTTTATAGCTTTAAGTCCATGGTGGGATAGAGCATTAGTGACAGCATATATGGCAACTTTTGGAGTCATTGTATCTTGTATAATTGGATTTACAGTTGGAACTTTATGCTTTCAAAACAAACACTCTGCGAACTTTATGTTGGGGGTTTGTGATATATTTCAAACTTTTCCTTCTTTCGTCTACTTAATTCCAGTGATGATGCTTTTTGGTATAACCGATACATCAGTTTTAATTGCCGTTATAGTTTATGCCACAATACCAGCAACGAGATATACAATTGAAGGTCTTAGAAGTGTTCCAGTTGGTTTGCATGATGCTGCAACAATGTCAGGAGTAAATAAATTTCAAAGATTGACCAAAATAGAATTTCCTTTGGCTTTTCCTCATATGATGCTTGGTTTAAATCAAACAATTGTATTCGCATTGTTTATGGTAATCATCGGAGCATTTATTGGAACAGAAGATTTAGGACAATATATACTAAAAGCATTATCTGATAAAAAAGGAGCTGGTATAGGATTTACTCTCGGGATTTGTGTTGCTTTCATAGGTCTAATATTTGATAATTTAATTAGAACCTGGGTTGAAAAAAGAAAAAAACACCTTGGCATAAATTAAAATTGTGAAAAAATTTCTTGTTGCTATTGACCAAGGCACAACATCTAGTAGAGCTATCTTGTTTAGTTTATCAGGAAAACCTATTTATACTTCTCAAAAGGAATTTAAACAATATTTTCCAAAAAATGGATGGGTAGAACACAATCCAAATGAAATTTGGAGTACAGTAAAAAAAGTTTTGTTAGATGTAATTACAAAAAGTAAAAAATTGAAAGGTGAAATTATTTCAATAGGAATTACAAATCAAAGAGAAACCACTATTCTATGGGATAAAAAAACAGGAAAACATATTTATAATGCAATTGTTTGGCAGGATAGAAGAACCGAAGAATATTGTAAGAAAATAAAAAATAAAGAAAATTTAATAAGAAAAAAAACAGGTTTATTTATTGATCCATATTTTTCTGCCACCAAAATAAAGTGGATATTAAAAAATGTTCCAAAGGCAAATAATCTTTTAAAGAAAAAACGATTATTATTTGGAACTATTGATAGTTTTTTAACATGGAAACTTACCGGAGGTAAGGTTCATGCAACAGATGCAACTAATGCTTCAAGAACGATGCTTTTTAATATTAATAAAAATAATTGGGATAATGAAATTTTAAAAATTTTTAAAATAAATAAAAATATTCTACCAATAGTAAAAAACTCAGCAGATGATTTTGGCTATACTAGTAAAAAAGTTATAGGTGAAAAAATATCAATTTCTGCTGTCCTAGGGGACCAACAAGCAGCAGCATTTGGTCAAGCCTGTTTTGAAAAAGG
>CACANS010000030.1 GCA_902533945.1 uncultured Pelagibacteraceae bacterium
CTGATATTCAGGTAATGTTAAATGATGATGAATCCGGTATGATTTTATTAAGATTGGTAGAAATTATAGGTGAAGATAATTTTAAAGATTTGGGGTCAGAAACTCAATATTTTATTATTGCTACATTAAATAAATTGAATTCAAATAAACTTAGAAATGACCTAATTTTAAAGATACTTCCTTTTAAGGTTTAAAATTATATAATAGATACTTATTATGACATTGAGAAAAATTCTTATAGAACCAAATCCAGTATTAAGGCAGATATCCAAGCCTGTAATTCAAGTAGGCGACGAAGAAAGAAAACTTATGGATGATATGCTTGAGACAATGTACAAAGCTAATGGGATAGGATTGGCTGCTATCCAAGTGGGAATACCAAAAAGAATTATTGTTATAGATATTTCTAAGAAAGAAGAAAAAAAAAATCCAATATTTTTTGCTAATCCAGTTATAAAAAATAAAAAAAAAGAATTATTAACTTATGAAGAGGGATGCTTGTCCGTTCCTAATCAATTTGCAGAAATAGACAGACCAAGTGAATGTGAAGTAGAGTATTTGGATTATAATAATAAAAAAAAAATTTCAAAACTTAGTGGACTTTTAGCAACGTGCATCCAGCATGAAATGGATCATCTTGAAGGTATTTTGTTTATAGATTATCTATCTAAATTAAAAAAAACAATGATAATTAAAAAACTTTCTAAGCAAAAAGATAAAGTTGATAGAATAGTTGTTTAGTAATGTTAAAGAACATTGTTTTCATGGGTACCTCAAGTTTTGCTGTACCAATACTTAAATCTCTTTATCAAAATGGATATTCAGTTTCATGTGTATATACACAGCCACCTAAAAAATCTAATAGAGGACAAAGATTAAATAAATCACCAATAAATTTAATTTCAGAAACATTAAATTTAGAAGTAAGGACTCCTGAGAGATTAAAAAATAATATTGAAGAAGAAAAATTTCTTAAGAAAATAAAACCAGATTTAAGTATTGTGGTTTCGTATGGACAATTAATTCCAAAAAATTTATTAGAAATTCCAAAATATGGTTTTTTTAATGTTCATGCATCTTTATTACCAAAATGGAGAGGTGCAGCTCCTATTCAAAGAGCAATTATGAACTTAGAAAATAAGACAGGAATAACTCTTATAAAATTAAATGAAAATCTTGATGAAGGTCCTATAATAAATAAATACGATTTCAAAATTTCTGAAAATATGAATGCACAAGAATTGTCAGAAAATTTAGCTTCACTTGCATCACAAAAAATAATTGATGATTTAGATAGTATTTTTACAGGAAATATTGAACTTACGAATCAAGATAATTCAAAAGCTACTTACGCAAAAAAAATTGATAAATCTGAAGGAAAAATTAATTGGAATGAAAATGCTGAAAAGATAATGGGAAAGATAAATGGACTTTATCCTTTTCCTGGAGCATGGTTTTTATTTAACGGTGAAAGGTATAAAATTTTGAAAGCAGAAGTATCAGATGCAAAGGGAGAAAAAGGTATGATGCATAGTGATAATTTCGAAATAGGTTGTAATAATAAGTCTATAAAAATTCTTTCAATTCAACGCGAAGGAAAAAAAGTTCAAACTATTAAAGAATTTATCCTAGGAACAAAAATAAAAAAGGGCACTTATATAATTTAATGTTTAGGTATCAAATTCTAGCAGAATATGATGGAAAAGGATTTTCAGGCTGGCAGATTCAAAAAAAAGGAATTTCTGTACAAGAAGCTATTCAATTTGCATTGTCAAAATTGTTTAAAAATAAAATAGCTATTTATGGTTCAGGCAGAACAGACGCGGGAGTTCATGCAATTGAACAATCAGCACATTTTGATAGCAAAATTAGAATATTAGACGTAAAAAAAAAAATAAAGTCTCTTAATTTTTTTTTAAATCCAAAAAAAATATCAATATTGAATATAAAGAAAAAGGATAGCAAATTTCATGCTAGATATTCAGCAAAACAGAGAATTTATAAATACGTAATTCTAAATAGAATATCTCCTCCATCAATAGATAAAAATAAAGTTTGGCATATAAGAAAAAAATTAAATATTAGATTAATGAAAAAAGGAGCAACCAAATTAATAGGGACACATGATTTTTCTACATTTAGAGCAAAAAATTGTTATTCTAAAAGTTCTATTAGAACTATGAAACAAGTAGTAATTAAAAAAAGTAAGGATAAAATTATTTTTCAATTCAAATCACAAAGTTTTTTAAGAAATCAGGTTAGGTCAATGGTAGGATGTTTAAAATTACTAGGCGAAGAAAAATGGAACTTAGAACATTTTAAAAGTGCACTGGAAGCAAAAAATAGAAGTAAATGTGCTCCTCCAGCTGTAGCGGAAGGTTTATATTTAGAAAAAATTATATATTGAATTTTTTTTATTTTTAATTCTCCATCTTGATCCTTCACGTACAATATAACCACAGCAATTTTTTGCTGCACACTTACAAGGAAATTGTTTGTAATCTATGTCATAACCAAAACCGTAATCGTAGGAAAATTCCTCATTTTTTTTAATATCTTTTATAGATGTAATCCAGAGTTTCAAACCTTTTCCTTCTACTTCACAATTTGGGTTACAAGAATGATTTATCAATCTAGCTATGTTCCAACTATAATCTCCATCAAGATCGTATCTACTATTTAAATTAAATAGATATATATCTTTATCGTTATCAAACTTTGAGTTTTTTTCAGTTTCCTTTTTTGTAATTATTTTGCCTTTGTATTCAATTATTCTAGTTCCTTTTTTAACATTTTGTGTGGCAAACAAGCCTCTTTTATCTATATTTGATTTTTTTTGCTTATAAAATTTCATAATTTTAAAAAGATTTATTATTATATTTTTTTTACTAAGAAAACAAAAATTACAGAAGTTACAAACATTATTAAGCTATATGTTGCCGCAGGCACTACATAGGTTCCTCCCCCAAATAAGGTGGTTCCAACGAATATCGCTAAGGTTCCATTTTGTAAACCACATTCTATAGCAATACATTTTTTTTGAGAGTTACCCGTACCAAATAATTGTGCAACATAAAAAGCAGCAATCATTATCACAACATTTAAAATTAATGTTATTAATCCAGCATCAGCAAAATACGAAACGATATTATCTTTTTCTGCTAAAATAGCTCCTAGCAAAACAACTACAAATAATACCATAGAAATTTTTTTAGCAATTGGTTCAAATTTTAATACTAGGTTTGATGCAAATTTTCTAAATATCATTCCAATAATTACAGGAACTGTAACAATTAAAAACATACTAATTGCCATACTAGTTAGTGAAATATTTTGAGTTATATTATCTAAACCTAATAAGTTTAATGAAGTTACTATAATAAAGGGCACTGTCAAAACGCACAACAAACTAATTATTGCTGTAAGTGATACTGAAAGAGCAACATCTCCTTTTGCAAATGATGTTAGTATGTTTGAAGTAACTCCACCGGGTGCAGCAGCAATAATCATTACGCCTATTGCTAATTCTGGTGATATTGGCCAAATAGAAATTAAGATAAAAGCAATTACTGGAAGTAAAATAATTTGACTAATTGCACCAACAAAAAAATCTTTCGGTTGTTTGATAACTCTTAAAAAATCTGACCCAGTAAGTCCCAACCCAAGCGCAAACATAATGAATGCCAAAGCTAAAGGTAAAAATATATCAGTTACTATGCTCATTTAATTATTAATATACTACTATTTATTATATTCTAAAAGTGCATTAACATGTTCATTTGCACTTTCAGCCAAGGCCTTAAGGTCATAACCACCTTCTAAAATAGACACAACTTTACCATTACAAAAATCTTTTGTTGTTTCCAAAGCTCTTCTGGTTATTTCATAATAATCTTTAGATTCCAAATTTAGCTGACATAATGGATCAAGACGATGTGCATCATAGCCCGCTGACATTAATATAAACTCAGGTCTAAATTCTTTTAATCTTTTAAGCATATGTTCGTAAGCATCAAAATACTCTCTAGAGTTTGTGCCAGCAGGCAATGGAATATTGAGAGCATTATTATGATCACCTTTTTCATCTTCTGTTCCACCACCTGGATAGTATGGATATTGGTGTAAGCTAGAGAAAAAAATATTTTGATTCGATTTAAGAATATCATAAGTTCCATTTCCAAAGTGACAATCCCAATCCAAAACTGCAACTCTTTTATATTTATATTTAGAAATTAAATAGTTTGCGGCCACACTAATATTATTTATTACACAAAAACCCATGGCTTTACTTTTTTCTGCATGGTGTCCGGGCGGACGAGTTACGCAGTGAGCTGCATTAAACTCCCTATTTTCAACTCCATCAATCGCAGTTATTATTGAACCTACTGCATCAAAAGTTGCATCTTTACTTCCGGGCGAGACAACTGTGTCACCGTCCAAAAAGGTTAATCCATCCTCTGGAAAGGCATTTTCTATATTATCTATATAACTAGATGAATGTGTTTGTTTTATAATATCTTTGTTGAAATCAGTTGGATTTTTCCAAATTAATTTTTTATTCTTTTTTAATGTTTCAACTACTGATGTAACCCTAGCAATACTTTCAGGATGCCCAGATCCAGTGTTATGATTTAATGAAGATTTTGATGTAAAAATAGCTGTTTTCATTTAAAAATAATTTTCTAAAATATTATAATATATTTTAGTCAATTTATTCAAATCTGAAATTGATGTTCTTTCGTCAATCATGTGAATAGTATTATTTCTCAATCCTAATTCTAGCCTTGGAATCGAACCTAAAAATCGGCTGTCACTTGTCCCACCTCTACAATTTAATTTTGCAGAATTTCCTGTGATTTTTTTTACAATTTTTTTAACCATGTATATTTCTTTATTAGGCTTAGTATAAAAAGCCTCACCGCTAACTTTATATTCTATTTTAGTTTTACATTTTTCTTTTTTTGCAACCATATTAATTATTTTACTTAACTTTTTTTTTAAAGAAGATGATTTGTGTTTTGAGTTAAATCTTATGTTAAATTTTGCACTTGCAGATTGTGGAACTACATTTTCTGACAAGTTTTCTACATTCATCTTTGTAAATTCTAAATTCGACTGAGGCATAAATTTTGTACCTTTGTCTAACGATGTGCTTTTTAATCTTGCTATTATTTTAGCCAAAGCTGTACATGGATTAATATATGACCCATAAAATGCTGAATGACCACTTTTTCCATATACAGTTATTGTTCCATTCATAGAACCACGTCTTCCTATTCTTATCTCGTCGCCTATAGATCGATTTGATGACGGTTCCGCAATAATTGAAAAATCAATTTTTTCACCTCTTGTTTTAAGATATTTAATTACTGCTGGTGTTCCCAAACCTGTTGTCTCTTCATCTGCAGCGATAATAATTGAAATAGATCCTTTAAATTTTTTATTTTTAATAAAATTACTAACTGCACTTATAAAGCAAGCTATTCCACCTTTCATATCTTGAGACCCTCTGCCATTTAAATATCCTTTTCTTACGACACCTTTAAATGGTGGAATTTTCCAATTATTAAGGTTTGCAACAACATCAGTGTGTCCTAAAAAATTTATATGAGGTTTTGATCTACCTAATTTTGCATACAAATTTAAAGCAGGTTTTCCCCCTGTCCCTTTTGATTTAATAATTTTACATCTAAAACCAATTGAGTACAATTTTTTGGATAAAAATTTTATTATACCTTTATCCTCAGTTCTAACTGTTGGAAATCTTATTAGCTCTTGAGCTAATTTTATCTCTAAGTTTTTCATTACTTTATTCTCTTAATAAGTCGTTTATTGATGTTTTAGATCTTGTTTTTTCATCAACTTGTTTAATAATTACCGCACAAGATAATGAAGGTGCCGAAGAATTATTTTTATCTGGCAAAGAACCTGGCACAACTACTGAATATGGAGGTATTTTTCCATAAGTTATCTCTCCACTTTTTCTATTAACAATCTTTGTAGACTGCCCAATATACATTCCCATACTTAAGACAGAGCCCTCTCCTACTATAACTCCTTCAACTACCTCAGACATCGCCCCAAGAAATACATTATCTTCTATAATTGTTGGTAAGGCTTGTGCAGGTTCTAAAACTCCACCTACACCTGTACCAGCTGAAATGTGACAGTTTTTTCCAATTTGGCAACAGCTTCCAGCTCTTGCAAAAGTATCAATCATAGTACCTTCGTCAATATAAGCACCAATGTTTACATAACATGGCATCAAGACAACATTTTTTCCAATGAACGATCCTCTTCTTACTGGAGAATTGGGAACCATTCTAAATCCAGCTTTTTCGTGTTCTTGTTTAGTCCAACCAGCTGTTTTACCCTTTAATAAATGTGCTTTGTCATACCAACTACTATATGGACCATTTAAATTTTCCATTGGGTAAATTCTGAAACTAAGCATTATAGCTTTTTTTATATGTTGATGAGTAATCCATTCACCGTTTTGTTTTTCAGCAACTCTTACTTTACCACTATCTAATTCATCAATAATTTGTTTTATTGTATCTTTTAAACTCTTATCTGAATGTTGATTTACTTGATCTTTAATTTCCCAAGCATCATTAATAATTTTTTCAATATTAGTCATAATATTATTCTTCTTTTAATAACCTTATTTTTTTTAAAAATAAAGCAAGATTATCAATTTTATATTGAATTAGATGTTTATATTTGTCCATATCATTAATAGGTTGGTCATTAACAAACCAAACTTTTATCATGTCCTTAGCAGTTTCTGAAGATAGGTTTTTTGCTATATCTTCTATATATACAGTTTCTTCATTGGTAGGAATTTGAAATTTTTTACACATTAAATTAAGTGACTCAGGGTTTGGTTTTGGTTTAAAATTAAAATCTACTATATCCATAATTTTACCTTCAAATAAATCGTCAATTCCTATTTTTTTCATACAATTTATTGCATGTTCTTTGCTTCCATTAGTTGCACAAAAAGTTTTTACATCTAATTTTAACAGCTCTTCTCTAAGGGCTATATCCTTTTCAAGACAATCATAGTTTATATTGTGTACATATTTAAGAAATTCATAAGGATCAATTAATTTTGGGTAATTCTTCATTAATCCATTTAAGGAAGTATCATATTTATAAAAATATTCTTGTTGGATTTTTTTTGCTTTTGTTTTTTCAATCTCAAGTTTAAGTGAGATAAAATCAGTCATTCGTGAACTTACTTGTCCAAACAAAGTCTTCAAATACTTTGGATGGTAGCAGCAACCATCCATATCCAAAATAATATATTTTATATTTTTGAGATCCATCATTTTCTAATTAGAGTTCCAGACCCTTCATCTGAAAATAGTTCAAACAAAATTGAATGATTTCTTCTTCCATCTACAATTACAACTCCTGTAACACCATTGTTAACAGCATCTAAACAAGTATTGATTTTTGGGATCATTCCCCCGGTTATTATACCTTGATCAATCATTTTTTTTGCTTTTTCAGAATTTATTTCTGGAATTAGTGATTTATCTTTGTCCAAAACTCCATCAACATCAGTCATCAAAAGAAGTCTTCTTGATTTTAGATTTTTTGCAATAGAACCTGCGGCTATGTCAGCATTAATATTATATGTTTTTTCATCTTTTCCAATTCCCATAGGTACGATTACTGGAACTTCATTTTTTTCTAAAATTTTTATTAAAACATCTTTACTTACATATTTAGGATC
>CACANS010000031.1 GCA_902533945.1 uncultured Pelagibacteraceae bacterium
AAAAAATTATATAGTTCATGGAATAAAAAGGAAATCATCTTCATTTAATACTCATAGAATAGACCACATTATTGACCAAAATAAGTTTAAATCTAGGTTTTTTCTTCATTACGGGGATCTTACTGATTCAGAAAGTTTGGTTAAAATTATCAATAAAATTAAACCTAGCGAAATTTATAACCTTGGCGCACAAAGCCATGTGGGAGTTTCATTTGAAAATCCTGTTTACACAGCTGAAGTTACTGGCTTAGGTTCATTAAGAATTTTAGAAGCTATTAAATTTTTAAAATTAAAAAAAATTAAATTTTATCAAGCTACATCTTCAGAACTATTTGGTGAAAAAACTAATAATAATTTTAATGAAAAATCTGAACTCAATCCCAAGTCGCCCTATGGAGTTTCCAAGTTATTTGCGCATCACATAACGAAAATATATAGAGAGTCATATAATATTTTTGCTTGCAGTGGAATCTTGTTTAATCACGAAAGTCCAAGAAGAGGAGAAACATTTGTGACTAGAAAAATTACAATGTTTTTGGGCAACAGGCTTTCAGGCAGTAAAGAAATATTAAAGTTAGGAAATATATACGCAAAAAGGGATTGGGGGCATGCCAAAGATTATGTACAAATGCAATGGAAAATATTGCAACAAAAAAAGCCAGATGATTATGTGATCGCAACTGGACAAACCCACAGTGTTAAAGAGTTTATTAATACTGCCTGCAAAATGCTAGATATTAAAATAAAATGGGTTGGAAAAGGAATTAGCGAAAAAGCATATGAAATTAAAAAAAATAAAAAAATATTGATGATAAAAATAGACAAAAAATACTTTAGACCCCTAGATATTAACTACCTAAAAGGGGACCCTTCCAAAGCCAAAAGAATTTTGAAATACAAAATAAAATATAAATTTAAAGATTTAGTAGAGGATATGATTTTAAGTGATATTTATTTTGCAAAAAAAAAAATAAGTGTAAAAAATTGATCAAAAAAAACTCAAGAATCTTTATTGCTGGTCATAATGGTTTGGTAGGTAATGCTGTTTTTAAAAAATTTAAAAAAGAAGGATTTAAAAATATAATTATTAAAAATAGAAAACAACTTGATCTAATTAATCAAAACAAAGTAAATAATTTTTTTAAAAAAAAAAAAAATTGAATATCTAATTATTTGTGCTGCCAAAGTTGGTGGAATAATGTCAAATTCAACATATCCTACAGAATTTATTTATGAAAACTTAATGATACAATCGAATTTATTAAAAGCTGCATTAGATTATAAAGTAAAAAAAACAATATTTTTAGGAACCTCTTGCATTTATCCAAAATTTGCAAAAAATCCAATCAAAGAGGAATATTTACTTAGTGGAAATTTAGAAAAAACTAATGAACCATATGCAATTGCAAAAATATCAGGCATTAAACTTTGCGAAGCAATGAATAAGCAATTTGGGTTTAATGTTATTTGTTTAATGCCAACAAATTTATATGGAGGCAATGATAATTTTGATGAATTTAATAGCCATGTAATTCCAGGGATTTTAACAAAAATTTTAAAGCAAAAAAAAAGAATACTAAATATGTTAAATTGTGGGGTACAGGAAAACCGAAAAGAGAATTTTTATTTGTAGATGATTTAGCTAGAGCAGTATTTTATCTGATAAATTTAAAAAAAAATAAAAAAATTTTTAAAAATTTTCCTATAATAAATGTTGGTAGTGGAGATGAAATATCGATTAAAAATTTAGCATATAAAATAAAAAAAGTTTGTAAATATAAAGGTAAAATTATATTTGATAAAAAATTTCCAGATGGAACACCAAAAAAGAGTTTAGACTCTTCAAAAATTAATAGACTTGGATGGAAGTCAAAAGTTAAACTTGAGCAAGGTCTTAAGATTGTACACAACAATTATTTAGATTTAAAAAAATAATTTTCGATGTTTGCCCTTTTATATTTTATTCTTATTAATTTAATATTCGCATTATTAACTTTTTATGCACAAAAAAATAAATTTTTATTAAATAATACCGGAGAAATACATCAAAATTTTGCTATAAAAAAAGTGGTTCCGTTAACCGGAGGAATTTTATTATTGTTAAGTATTTTTTATGATTTTTTTGCATTTAAGGATATATTAATCACTATTAGCATATTATTTATATTAGGTATTATTTCAGATTTAAAAGTAATAAAATCTTCAAGTTTAAGATTTTTGCTTCAAACAATAATTATAATTAGTTATATTTATTTTAGCGATTTACAAATATACTCCACCCGAGTTCAAATTATAGATAGATTTTTGGATAATTATTATTTTAACATATTTTTTGTCACATTTTGTATTTTAATCGTTGTAAATGGTTCAAATTTTATTGATGGAATGAACTCCCTCACATCAACATACTACATTATTGTTCTAGCCATTTTATATAAACTTCAATATTTTGATAATTTGATTATTCAAGAAAATTCTTTTTATATGCTTCATTTCTCACTGATAGTTTTAATTTTTTTAAATTTTAAATCAAAAATATTTTTAGGAGACTCTGGTTCATATATTTTAGGTTTTATCTTTTCAATTATTTTAATAAATTTGTACTTAAATAATCCACAATTATCACCTTTTTTAATTGTATTATTGCTTTGGTATCCTTGTTTTGAAAATTTATTTTCTATTCTTAGAAAATTTAATTTTAAAAGATCACCTTTATCAGCAGACAAAAATCATTTTCATCAACTAATTTTTTTCTATATTAGAAAAAAATATAATTTTAGTATTTTAACTTCAAACAATCTAACTTCTTGTGTTATAAACTTTGTAAATTTAATTATTTTATTTCTGGGCTCAGGTTTTCCATCACATTCTCAAACCCTTATTATTTATATAACTATTGCTATTATTTTATATTCAATTTTATATATCAAATTATTAAATTTAAAATTTAAAAAAATTATATAATTTTAAATAATGAAAAAAGTAGATAAAAAAATTTTAGTTGGAATTACAGGGGGCACAGGCCTCATAGGAAAGTATTTGATAAGAAAATATTCTAAATATAAGTTTATAAAATTTAAAGGGAATATTTTGAGCAAAAAACAAGTTGACCATTGGATTAAAAATTCAAAATTCGAAAATATCATTCATCTCGCAGCGAAAGTTCCAACTGCATATGTAAATTCTAACTATTTAATAGCAAAAAAAACAAATTATCAGGGGACAAAAAACTTAGTTAATTCTATTGTAAAATTAAAAAAAAATAAATTTAAATGGTTTTTTTTTGCATCAACATCTCATGTATACAAAATGAGTAGAAAAAAATTAAGCGAAAGTAGCAAATTAAATCCTTCTTCAAAATATGGTTATACAAAATTCCTTGCAGAAAAATTTTTAAAAAAAAAATTACCTTTTAAAATTTGTATTGCTAGAATTTTTAGCTTAACTCATCCAAATCAGCACCCTAGTTATGCTATACCATCAATTTATAGAAAAATTAAAAAAGATAAAAACAGAAAAATAGTTTTACAAAATCTTAACCATTACAGAGATTTTTGCCATATTGACGATGTTTGTAAGGCAATAGAACTACTATGTAAAAAACAAGAAGAGGGAATATATAATATAGGAAGTTCCAAAAAAACTTCCTTAAAGTCTATAGCGTCTTTTTTTGCGAGAGAAAAAAAAATATTATTTGATGATAGTAAAATTACAACGAGCATTATAGCAAATATTTCTAAAATAAAAAAAATAGGTTTTAAACCAAAATATAATTTAAAAAAAATATTAGAAGATTTTTAATGAGAAATGATTTAGTTTCAGTAGTAATACCATATTTTAAAAGTAAACAATTCTTTTCTCAATCAATTAGGTCTGTAGAAAAACAATCATACAGAAATAAAGAAATAATTATAATTTATGATGATGAAAATAGATCAGAGTTAAAATTTATAAAAAAAATTATTAAAAAAAAAAAATATAAATTGATAATTAATAAATTTAATATTGGAGCAGGAAAGTCAAGAAATAAAGCTATATTCAAAAGTAAAGGCAAGTATATTGCATTTTTAGATAGTGATGACTTTTGGTCAAAGCATAAATTAAAAAAACAGATTACTTTTATGAATAAAAATAATATTTCTGCATCATTTACCGCATATAATATTGTAAACGATAAAAACATAAATGTAGGTAGCAGACCTGCAAAAAAAAAAATTTTTTTTAGAGATTTACTGTATTCTTGTGATATTGGTCTATCTACAGTTGTACTTAAAAGATCTATATTAAAAAAAAAATTAAATTTTCCTAACTTAAAAACAAAAGAAGATTATGTTTTATGGCTTCTTTTATCTCAAAAAAAAATAATTTTTTATGGAATAAACAAAAAATTAAGTACCTGGAGAAAAAGACAAAATTCACTATCATCAAATACATTTCAAAAAATACTTGATGGTTTTAGGGTATATAAAAAATATCTGAATTTCAGTACAATAAAATCATTAATATATCTTTTTTTTTTAAGTTTAAACTATTTGAAAAAATTAAATTTTTCTTAACTTTAATAAAGAATAATTAATCCAAAAAATAGTTGCCGTGTATGTAGTAAAGAAGCTTCCCGATGGTAGTAATGGCAAAAAAGTAGTAAATATAAATAAAGTTGCAGATAAAGTGTAGAAGTTTTTAGAATTAAAATAATTTTTAATACCATTAAATATTGAAACAAGAAAAAATATACAAAAGACAATGTAACCAACAAGACCTGTTTCAGACAAAAATTCCAAATGGATTTGATGAGGATGTGTGGACCAAGATTTTATTTTTAAATTATTTTTCATATATTTTGGTTTTCCACTTTCATTTCTAAAATTTTTAAGACCTGCTCCGAAAACAATGTTATCTTTAAATATACTGTACGCAGCGATGTAGTGAGCTTTATGTTTTTCAGATCTAGATAAAATGTTGTTTAAATTTAATTTATCAACATTAAAAAAATCATTATAAAATTTTTCTTTATAGATTGGTTTGTAAGTAAAAATTATTACAATTGATATAAAAAATATAGATAATAAATATATTATTTTTATTTTATAATTATAATTTAATATAATTATAAATGGTATCAACATTAATACAATTTTTAAAAAATTTGATCTTTCCCCAATTAACAATGCGATTAATAAAAATAAAAAAAAAGAAAAATAAAAATATTTCCTATAATATAATAAAATGTATGTTAAACTGATTGCTATAAAACCATAATAATAACCACCAATTTTTAATTCGTCACCCGAAAACCCTGCCAATCTACCAGGATAAGTTGTTTTAAATCCAATAGAGTTAAAACCGAAATATAACTCGAATATCAAATCAAGAGATATAATTATAAAAGTAATAAACCAAACAGTGGATATCAATTTTGCATATTTGCTGTTATTTAAATTAAAATAATATCTTAAAGCAAACACAAGAATTATAAATCTGATAAAACCAAAACCTCTTTGATAGCTATTTTCAAAATTTGTACTCGTTAATATATTTATTAATAAAAAAATCCAAAATATTAAAAGTATTGAAAATTCTTTACTTTTTATAAAAGCAAAATTTTTCACTTTAAAGCATTCAAATAAAAATATAGTTATTATTAAAATACAAAATATATTTATTATTAAAGACCCTACTAGTAAGCTTAATGGAAGTAGACTGATTAAACTTAAGCATAAAACATTATGCAGACTTTCATTCCTAAAAATAGATATAATAGACATTTAATATTTTTAAGTTTGTTTATAAGTATTTTTATAAAAATTAATATATAAATTGAGAATAAAAAATATAATTTTTTAATTCTAATATGGTAAATTTAACTGTAAATACAATTTTATTATTTCTTTCACTATCTTTTATTACTTTTAGTATAACTGGGTATGGAGGTTTATTTGTAAAAATATTTTTTTTTAAAAAAAAAAAATATATAAATGATTCCTATCTTGCAATTTTTGGGTTAACTTTTTTAGTTTTTGTTTCATATTGCTCAAATTTATTTTTTAGTCACAGTGAATCATTTAATTTCTTTATTCATTTAGTTGGTTTTTTTTATTTTATTTTTTTTTTAAAATTAAAAAAAAAAATAGAATTAACAAAAACAATATTTTTATTAATAATTATATATTTCTCATTTATTTTAGTGTCAAAAAATCATGATGATTTTTTTTATTACCATTTATCATCAACTTTAAATTTAGTTGATAACAAATTACAATTTGGCCTTGGCAATTTAAAGTTAGGTTACAGACATCATTCATCAATAATGCATTTGATGTCTTTAACTTATCTCCCAATAATAAAATTTTATTTGGTCAACTCTATTAATTTTGTAGCACTTATTTTTACTAGTTTAATATTATTTGAAAACTTAAAAAGAAATTCAAGCAGAAACTATATAGTAACTTTTTTTTCTTTATTTTTTCTTATTCTAATTAATATCAAATTTAAAAGATTATCAGAATATGGAACTGATATAGCTGCTCAGTTATTTTTAATTATTTTATTTTTGAATTTTTTGAAATTTTTATTAGAAAAAAAAAATGACGAAAGCAGATTATTTATTATTTCAACAATTTTAATATTAATATTATCACTTAAAGTTTCATATACTTTTTATGGTTTTTTTATTTTTTTAATTTTAATAATTTATGAAAAAGAAAAGTTAACAAACTTTATTATAAGTAATAAAAAGTTTATAATTTTTTCAATATTTTTTTTGCTAATTTTTTTATTTCAAAATTTTGCAAACAATGGCTGCTTTTTATATCCAATTTCACAGACTTGCTTTTTTTACGATTTTGATTGGACTCTGAAAGAAAAAGAAATTAATGAAATGAAAGTTTTTTTAGAATTATGGGCAAAATCAGGAGCAAATCCACATTTTACGGCAACTAACAA
>CACANS010000032.1 GCA_902533945.1 uncultured Pelagibacteraceae bacterium
CAAGAAACTTTAAAAAAAAGCATCATCGTGTGCCAATGTTATCTCTTTCCAATGCATTTGATCAAGATGATTTAAAAAATTTTGAAAAAAAAATATATAACTTTTTAAATTTAAAAAATAATATTGATCTTGAATACAGTGTTGAGCCCAAAATTGATGGTATTTCAGCTTCATTAACTTATGTAAATGGAAAACTGCGTCATGGCTTATCCAGAGGTGATGGAAAGGAAGGTGAGGTAATTACAGAAAATTTAAAAACTATTTCGGACATTCCAAAGGAAATAAAAGACCCAAAATTTCCAAAAGACATTGATATAAGAGGAGAAGTATTTATAAAAAATAAAGATTTTCAAAAAATTGAAGATAAGTTTGCAAATCCTAGAAATGCAGCATCAGGTTCTTTAAGACAAAAGAATCCTGATGAAGTTAAAAAAATTCCCCTAAATTTTATTGCTTATACATTTGGCTATTATAAAAATAAAAAATTTAATAAACAATCAGAATTTATAAAAGCTTTAAAAAAGTGGGGTTTTAAAATTAGCGAGTATAATTCTGTTATAAAAGGAGTTGATAATTTAATAAAAAATCATGAACAATTTGAAAAAAATAGATTTAAAATAGATTACGATATAGACGGTTTAGTATACAAATTAAATGATTTTAATCTTCAAGATAGATTAGGTTTTGTCGCTAATGCACCTAGGTGGGCAACTGCACATAAATTTTCTGCAGAAAATGCTTTTTCAAAAATAATAGACATTGTAATCCAAGTAGGCAGAACGGGAGCATTAACACCAGTGGCAAAGATAAAACCTGTAAATGTGGGAGGAGTTGTAGTATCAAACGCGACTTTACATAATGAAGATGAAATTAAAAGAAAGGATATTAGAATAGGTGATACAGTCAAAATAGAAAGAGCTGGTGATGTTATACCACATGTTATATCTGTAGATTTGACAAAAAGAAATAAGCAATCAAAAAAATATTTTTTTCCAGACAAATGTCCTTCTTGTGGATCAAAAGTTCTTAAAGAATATAACAAACAAACAAAAAAGTACGATGCTGTAAAAAGATGCATTAACGATGGATATATTTGTGAAAAAATGGCTATAGAAAAAATAAAACACTTTGTATCAAAAGAAGCATTAAATATTGATGGTTTAGGTAAAAAAGTTGTAGAAAAATTCTGGGATTTGAAATTAATAAAACTACCTCAAAATATATTTGAACTAGATTATAGTAAAATTGAAAAAATAGATGGCTGGGGCAAGCTGTCTGTTTCAAATTTAAAATATGCGATTAATAAATCAAAAAAAATTACGTTGGATAAATTTATTTTTTCTTTAGGAATTAGACATATTGGTAAAGAAAATGCTAAATTAATTTCTTACAATATTAAAAGTATTGAAAATCTGACTAATATTTCATCAAATTATGATTTTGACAATTTTTTAGGCATAGATGGCATTGGTGAAACTCAAATAAATTCGCTTAAAAAATTTTTTTCTAACAAAGTTAATACCGAGGTGATAAAAAAATTATCAAAATTTATTACCATAATTAATAATAATATAAATTTGGATGGCAAGTTAAGTAATAAAACATTTATGATTACAGGAAAATTAGATGGAGTTAGTAGAGCAGAAGCAAAATCATTAATAGAAAAAAACTCTGGAAAAATTCTAAGCTCTATAAGCAAAAAATTAAATTATTTAATTGTAGGAGATAAACCCACGCCTAAAAAAGTTACTTTAGCAAAAGATTTAGAAATCCAAGTTATCAATCAAAAAGAATTTGAAAAAATATTAAATTAATTTTTGAAACCATATTTTTTCTTTATTAGATAAATATTTTGATATTTTAGAATAAGTTTCAGAATGGTAATCAATAAGGTATTTTTTTTCATTTTTATTTAAAAGTTTAAAATTAATTAAGTCAGTATCTATTGGTGCAAATGTTAAATTTTTAAAGAGAAGTTTTGATTTTTGTTTGGCTGCATATACTAAATTTTCAATTCTAATTCCAAATTGATTTTCTCTATAGTATCCAGGTTCGTTGCTTAAAATCATTCCTTCCTTTATTTCTACTTTGTTATATCTAGATATTGATTGGGGACCTTCATGAACATTTAAAAAGAAACCAACACCATGTCCTGTACCGTGGCCATAATCTAAGTTTATTTCTTTCAGAGCTTTTCTTGCTCTTCTATCGATTAAATAACCTTTATTTATTTTTTTTAAATTTGTTATTGCTACAGCGATATGACCTTTTAATACTCTTGTAAAAATATTTTTTATTTTTTTACTTTGATTTGTAAAACAAATAGTTCTGGTTACATCAGTTGTACCATATTTGTATTGTCCTCCTGAGTCACATAAAAAGATATCTTTTTTTTTTATTTTTCTATTCGATTTTATGTTTGCTCTATAATGAATTATTGCACCATTTGGACCTGATCCAGCAATAGTATTGAAACTAGGATAGAGAAAGTTTTTATTTTTTTTTCTAAAACTTTCTAATTTTTTTTCAGCAGATAATTCACTTGTGCTATTTAATTTTTTGTTCTTCATCCAATACAAAAATTTTGTTAATGCTACACCATCATATATGTGTGCCTTTTTTGTATTATTTAGCTCTATTTTATTTTTTATTGCTTTTAGTTCGTAGCAAGGATCAATATTATTACTTATTTTGAACTTTGACTTAATAAGCGATTTAAAATTTATAGAACAAGTATTACCATCTATACAAAAATTTTTTCCACCTAATCTATTTAATATTGAATAAAAGTGATTATATTTTTTAAAATTTAATTTTTTATATATTTTTAATTTTTTAATTATTTTAATTTTATTAAAATCTGAAAAAAGTACTATTTTTTTTTTAGATACTATTAATTTAGAATTAGGAATTGGACTGTTAGGATTATCTGTTCCTCTTAGATTTAATAACCATGCAACGTTTTCTGGTGCGCTTATGAATAAATTATCTATTTTTTGTTTTTTGAGTATTTTCTTTAATCTTATAATTTTGGATCTACTTGTTTCACCTGTTATTTTTGGATTTAAGTGATAAAAATAACTTTTAATTCTAGATTTTTTTTCTAAATGTATTTTATCAATTAAGTTTTCGTTAATTGCTACTAGATTGTAATATTTATTAAAGTATCTTTTCAAAGTTAATTCCGTAAAAAGATTTGGATCAAATCCAATATTTAATTTTTTTTTACTTAATACATCGCATGGGTAATGGTATGGAATTTCTAATATTTTAAAATTTTTTCCACTTTCGATTTTAGCTTGAGTAACGTATCTTCCATCAACAAATAAGTAATTAATATCCTTGAGTATTATAGCAAATCCTGCAGAACCTGAAAAACCACTTATAGTTTTTAGTCTATTCGGAAATGCATATTCGGAAAAATATTCATCATTTTTTGGTACAATATAAGCATCTATATTATAAATTTTTATTAGATTTCTTAAATTTTTTATTCGTTTTTTTATCATTTTAATCTTTTTTTGATATCTAATCCATCCGGGGCTTTTAATATTATTTTCTTCAAAATCTTGATTGAAATCAAAATCTTCGTCAAGATTATTATTTTCAAAATTATTTTTCTTAGTAATATTACTTTCTGGAAGTTCATCAACAAATCTTGAAGCAATACTTTGAATCCAATCTCCTTGATAGAATCTATTCATAGAAAAAGATATATATGCTAAGTTTTTTGCACGCGTTATGCCTACATAGGCAAGTCTTCTCTCTTCCTCAAGTCCTAGCTCTCCTTTTTCTTCAATAGATTTTTGATGAGGAAACAAACCTTCTTCCCATCCAGGCAAAAAGACAACATCAAATTCTAATCCTTTAGAAGAATGCATAGTCATAAGGTTAATTTTTTCACCTTCCCAATCTTTATCAATAGATGTTGCTAAAGATACATGTTCTAAAAAACTTTCTAAATTATCAAATTCCTTCATCGCACTTAATAATTCTTTAATATTTTCAAGTCTATTTTCATTTTCAAGGTCTTTTTTATTTTTTAACATTGCAGAATAACCAGACTCATCTAAAATTAGTTGCATTAATTTAACATGGTTTTTTATTGTTTGATTATCAATCCTCCATTTATTTATTAATTTTAAAAAAGAACTTAAACTGATTTTTGTTTTAGGTTTTATTAAATTTAATTCTATCATTTTTTTTGAAGATTTTTCTAAAGAAAGATTATTTTTCCTGGAAAATTCATTTATTTGTTTTAATGTGCTTTCTCCTATAGATCTCTTAGGGTTGTTTACAATTCTTTCAAAAGCTAGATCATCTTTTTCTTGAAAAACAACTCTTAAATATGCAATACAATCTTTTATTTCTGCTCTTTCATAAAATTTAATTCCCCCAAGTATTCTGTATGGCATTCCTATTTTTAAAAATCTTTCCTCAAACTCTCTTGTTTGAAAAATTGCTCTAACTAAAATTGCAATATTATTTAAAGAATATTTTTTTTTTACTGTTTTTTCTATTTCATCACTGACTCCAATAGCTTCATCTTTTCCGTTTCTAAAACATGTTAAGTTAACCATTTCACCTTTTTCTTTAGTTGAGTATAATTTTTTTCCAACTCTTTTTTCATTATTTGAAATTAATTCTGACGCAGTTGATAGAATATTTTGAGTTGATCTATAGTTATTTTCTAACCTAATAATTTTAGTATTTTTGTAAATTTTATCAAAATTCAAAAAATTTTTTACTTCTGCGCCTCTCCAGCTATAAATTGACTGATCATCATCACCAACACAGCAAATATTATTATTTTTATTTATCAATAGATTTAATAATTTACTTTGTATAAAATTTGTATCTTGATATTCATCTACTAGGATGTATTGGAAATTATTAGAATAAATTTCTTTTATATCTGTATTTTTCTCAAAGATTTTGACGCAATACAAAATTAAATCACCAAAATCACATACATTTAAATCCAATAATTTACTATTATAAATTTTGTATATTTTTAATATACCTTTTTCCAAAGGATCTTTATTAGTCAATTTTACACTATCTGGATAATAACCTTTATTTTTCCATTTATCGATTTTTGATAAAATAAAATTAGGAGAAATTTTTTTTACATCAATATTTTCACCCTTACATATATTTTTTATTAACCTTATTTGATCGTCTTGATCAATAATTGTAAAATTATGTTTTAGATTAACAGCATTTGCATGTTTTCTTAAAATTTTTGCGCAAATAGAATGAAAAGTACCCAACCAAGGTAAATTTATTGCCTTTTTTTTAAGTAATAACGTAACTCTACTTTCCATCTCTTTTGCAGCTTTATTAGTAAATGTCATAGCTAGTATTTGATTTGGAAATGCTTTGTTTTCATTAATTATATGTGCAATTCTGGAAGTAAGAACTCTGGTTTTACCGGATCCGGCACCTGCAACTATTAATATAGGTCCATTCAAGGTTAAAACAGCCTCTTTTTGACTTTTATTTAAATTTTTTAAATAATCTGAGTTTATCATTATAGTTTTTTATTATAAATCAATTACTAAATATCATGAAAAATACAAAGTTTAAATTGAGCAAAATTGAACTTGTTACAATACAAAGGTTTTTTGATAATATTAAATTACTTATCAGTATTACTAAAAAAACAAATATATTTTTAAAATATAGGAACAAAATAACGATATCTATATTGGTATTTTTTTTTTTATATTTGACATATCTATCACTGCCTGGTTTGCTTAATAAGAAAGTTTTAGAAAATAACCTCAAAGATAGAATATTTGATGAATTTAAAATTAAAATAAATACTCCTTCAGATATCAGTTATTCAATACTTCCAACTCCACATTTTGTAATAAAAAATGTAACAATTTTAAATAATAATTTAAAAAAATACGAAGGAGTATTTATTGAAAAATTTAAAGTGAAAATATCACAAAAAAATCTTTTTACTTATAAGAATTTTATTATCAAAGAGCTAGTATTAGAAGAAAATTTGATTGATACAAAAAAAATAAATTTTGACATTTTTATGGATTTTTTTTCAAGCAGACTATCAAAAAAGAAAATAAATTTATACAAAACAAAAATTA
>CACANS010000033.1 GCA_902533945.1 uncultured Pelagibacteraceae bacterium
TTATGAGAAGCAATCATTCCTTGTTCAGACCATTGTATATCTTTTTCAGGAGGACTATCAGATAGTATAAAAAGCCTAACGGCATCTGCTCCATAATTTTTAATTATTTCTTCCGGATCTACTGTATTTTTTTTAGATTTAGACATCGACTCAGATGGACCAACAAACACATTTTCATTTGGTTTGGATTTTAAGAAATATTTTTTTCCATCTTTAGTATTTACTTCTTCTGGACTTAACCAGTTATTGTTTTTATCTTTGTAAGTTTCATGACAAACCATTCCTTGAGTAAATAATCCTTTAAATGGTTCATTAATTTGAATTTTTTCATTTTTAAATGATAAAGCTCTCATAAAAAATCTTGAATATAAAAGATGTAAAATAGCATGCTCAACCCCACCAATATACTGGTCAACTGGCATCCAATATTTTATGTCTTCAATATTGTAACCATAGTTTTCATAATTTGGTGAACAAAATCTTAAAAAGTACCATGAAGAATCGACAAAAGTATCTAGTGTATCAGTTTCTCTTACGCATTCTTGATGATTAATTTTAATATTTTTCCATTTTTTTTCTGAATCTAATGGATTTCCTTTTGTATTAAGATTTATTTTTTCAGGTAATTTTACTGGCAATTCATTTTCTGGAATTTTGATTGCTTCATTATTTTTATTATATGCAATAGGAATTGGACAACCCCAATATCTTTGTCTAGATATACCCCAATCTCTCAATCTATAATTTATTTTTTTTTCTCCTAATTTATTTTTTTCTAAAATTTCAATTGTTTTTTTTACAGACTCGTCTGGAGCTTTAAATCCATTTAACAATTTTGAATTAATAATAATTCCAGAACCAGGGTAAGCTTCATTTGAAACTTTAAAAGTATCTTTTTCATTATCAGGTTTTACAACAGTTTTAATTTCTAATTTATATTTTTTTGCAAAATCAAAATCTCGTTGATCATGTGCTGGACATCCAAATACTGCACCAAATCCATAGTCCATAAGTACAAAATTTGCAAAATAAACTGGTACTTTATTACTTTTGTCTAAAGGATTGATTGCTGCTAAACTTGTTTTAAATCCCAACTTTTCAGCCTGTGCGATAGACTCTTCCGTGGTTCCTGTTTTAGAACACATTTTTTTAAAGTTAATAAATTCTTTGTCATCTTTGTAATGCTCAGAAAGAGGATGATCCACAGATACAGCCAAAAATGAAAATCCAAATAGAGTATCGGGTCTTGTTGTAAAACATTTTATATTTTTAATTGGTAAATTACCTTCAATAGCAAAGTTAATTTCACATCCCAAAGATTTTCCAATCCAATTTTTTTGCATTATCTTTACTTTATTTGGCCATTCGTCCAAGCTATCTAAAGAAGATAATAATTCATCAGAAAATTTAGAAATGTTGAAAAACCATTGATTTAATTTTTTTCTTTCAACAGTTGCTCCTGATCTCCATCCTTTACCATCAATTACTTGTTCATTAGCAAGTACAGTTTCGTCAACTGGATCCCAATTTACGTAATTTTCTTTTCTATAAACAAGACCCTTGTCGTATAATTCAAGAAAAAAAAGCTGTTGATGCTTATAGTAATCATCTGAACAAGTAGAAATTTCTCTATCCCAATCTATTGATAGACCTAATTGTTTTAATTGTGATTTCATTACTGCTATATTTTTTTCAGTCCATTCTTTTGGATCTAAATTATTTTCACGTGCAGCATTTTCAGCTGGCATACCAAAAGAATCCCAGCCCATTGGATGTAAAACATTAAATCCCTGCATTTTCTTATGTCTCGCTAAGACATCACCTATAGTGTAATTTCTAACGTGACCCATATGTATTTTTCCAGATGGGTAAGGAAACATTTCTAGGCAGTAAAATTTATTTTTTTTTTTATCTATTTGAACTTTACTAGTCTTTTCTTTTTCCCAATAATTTTGCCACTTAGACTCAATTAATTTAAAATTATATCTTTCCATAAATGATTATACTTTAGCAAAAATAAAAAAATTAATTCAATATTTTAATTTGTTCAATTACCCAGTGTTTTAGCTTTATCTCCTAGTCTAGGATATTTTTTATTGAATTCTTTTCTTCTTTTTTTAAGTATATCTTTTTCAATCAAAACTGCTCTTTTTAAAATTGCTAATCTAAGTTCATCTGGCATTTTATTCTGTAATTTTTGAACTTTACATTTATTATTGTTATCACATATTTTTTTATGAACAAAAATTTTTAAAGAATCTGATCTAATTTCATCTGATAAAAATCTAACTGTAACTTTTATAGCCTCGTTATTATATTGTTCGCTGTACCAATCCGTAATAATTATTCCTCCACCGTAATCAGCGCTACTTAAAATCATAAAATCTAAAGTATCCATAGTAGCTTTCCAAAGTGGATTTGCTGAGGCAAACATTACAGTTCCCCCTTTACTTTCTCCAGTTCTCAGCAATTTAATCCCTTTACCTTCTTCTATATTTCTTCTTACTCTTTCATCCGCTTGATGTGGCGTTTCCGAAGCTGGCGATGGGTCCCATATTTTTGTTCCACCACAAGAATTAAGTAAAAACATAAAAAAAATAGGAATAATTGCTAATTTTTTAAATAAATTCATAAATTTTATGTTTAAACTAATTCAACAAATTTGCACAACTAACAAATGATCAAAATATGTTGCATTTTTGCAACAAACTGTAAAAAAATTGAATTATGAGGGGTTTTTAGGGTATTTTTCTTAATTTTTAAAATAAAAATTCTGTCATTCATATATGAACAATAAATAAAAGGAGTAATTATGAATAATTTTAAAAAAATAGGTATCTCGGCACTAGCTGGATCACTAGCGGCTTTTTCAGCACAATCTGCTGAGTTAAGCTTTACTGGTGACTCAAGTGTATCATACACAACTGGTGGTCAAGATAACGTTGCTACAGGTAAGAAAGGTATAGCTGCTGATGTAGGTATGTCTTTTTCTGCAAGTGGTGAACTAGACAATGGTTGGACTGTAAGTACAGCTGTTGATACTGGTAATAACAACACTGCTTCATCTGCACAATTAACTCTTGGATTAGGTGATATGGGAACTGTACAGTTCAACCAAATCGCTGGTTCATTTGTTAGAGGTTTAGATGATACTTTACCAACGGCTTGGGAAGAAGCATTTGACCTTTCTAAGCATACAATGGTTTCATCTATTGTTGGTAATGCAACAAATGATGGTTCTATTTCTTACAAATCAGCTGCTTTAGATTTAGGTGGTGGAACAGTTCAGTTAATGGTTGACTATGATACAGCTGCAGATGCTGCTGATGGTGGTCAAGGTGCTCTAGTAGCTTCTAACACTTTAGATGCTGGTTTAGCTGTAGGTATCGACGCAACTTATGCTGGTTTAACAGTTAAAGTTGGTCATGAGAAAGCTGATGTTGCTGGTGGTGCTGATGGAAGAGCAGACCAACAAAATAGTGTTATATCAGCTGTATATGCTGCAGGTCCATTCTCAATTGGTTATGCTGAGTGGGAACACAATGATGGTCAAACTGGAACAGCAGGAGCTGACTATACTGGAGAAGGTATGTCAATTGCGTTTAACGTTAATGACAACCTAACTGTATCTTACGCAACTCTTGAAGATAACAAAGAAGCGGATTCAGGCAATGCAAACACAGTTGATGTTGATATTGATTCTATCCAAGCTGCTTACACAATGGGTAGCATGGCTGTTAAGATTCAAAACACTTCATCAGACAATCCTAACTTCGTTAACAATACTGAATCAGAACATACTGAAATTAACGTTTCATTCTCGTTCTAATATAGTAAGAAGTTAAAATATTTAAAACGGCCTAAATTTTATTTAGGCCGTTTTTTTTTATCCAAGAAATAGAAGCAAAACCCAATACAAATTTTCTATTAATTTTTCTAAAATTGCTATTATCAATTCCACCTAATGCAATTATTCTTTTTTTTGTATTTGATGATAGATTTGTAAATTTATAAATTCCGAGATAATGTTCGTGGTATGCAGTTTTAAATATAGGACTTATGAAGATATCTTCGCAGTTTTGTTTTTCTTTTATTCTTATTTCATAAATATTATGTGCAGATCCAATAATTTTGAAATTTTTCCTTAATTTATAACAATTATGTATTTTTGATTTATTAAAAGCAGGTATGTATGCCCCGTCAAGCATTAATTTATGTGCCATTTTAACATCATTAGAAAGATAAAATTTATTTCCTTTTTTTTTTAAAAAATCTCTTATTTTAATTAGGTTTTCTTTGTTTATTTTATTTTTATAATTCCTAAAAATTACAATTATATTTTTATTAAGTTTTGTAAGCTCATTTTCTTTAAATTTGTCAATAAAGTGGTAAATTTTGAATAATTTATGAATCATGAAACTGTAAATAAACTAACTTTAATTAAGTCAGAAATAAATAAGAAAATTTCAAGTTTAAATTTACATGATTATTTTCCAAATATTATAGCTGTAACTAAAACTTTTTCTTTAGAAAAAATTGAACCCTTAATACAACACGGACATTTACATTTTGGTGAAAATAAAGTCCAAGAAGCTTTGAATAAGTGGCAAAGTACTAAACAAAAAAATACAAAAATAAAACTTCATATGCTTGGAAAACTTCAGACAAATAAAGTTAAGTTTGCAGTTGGTTTTTTTGATTACTTACATTCTGTCGATAATATAAAACTTGCTGAAAAGATAGCTAAAGAACAACAAAAAAATAATTTAAAACCCAAAATTTTTTTACAGATCAACGTTGGTAATGAACAACAAAAAAGTGGTGTCTCTTTAAATAATCTTAAAGAATTATACGAGCTTTCAGTTAAAGATTTTAATTTAGATGTGATAGGGCTGATGTGCTTACCTCCAGAAAATAAGGACCCAAAAGAATATTTTAGCAAAACTAAGCAATTAAATGATGAACTAAAATTGGACCAGTTGAGCATGGGAATGTCTACTGACTATCTAAAAGCTATTGAATTTAAATCTACATATTTAAGAATAGGATCTAAAATTTTTGGAGCAAGAAATTAATTTAATTTAATATGTGTTTTCTTATTTATTAGTTTTACTAATATTAAAAAGTCATTTTCATTCATAGCTATACATCCATTTGTTGGTTTATAATCTTGGGTCAAATGTATAAATATTGCACTACCCTTATTTTTAATTTTGTTTTTATTATAATTAATAACAATTAAATAATTATATTTACTATCTTTTCTGAAAAAATTTTCTTTATTAACATTTCTAAGAGAAGTAACTTCTTGGTTATAATATTTATTATTTGGAATATCACACCAACCTATGTTTTTTGTAATATTCTTAGTAGTAAGATTTGTTTCTGGCTTAGGGACTCTATCAGATCTATAGTATAATTTTCCTAGACTAAAAATTCCTTTAGGCGTGCTTTTATCCCCTTCAATTTTGTTTTTTTTTAATCCATTTTTACCAATTGAGCATTTAAATTTAAATTCATCAAAAATTAACGTATCTTTATTTTTTAATTTTATTAACATAAATTAGTAAATATGAATCAGTCAGTAATTATTATTAATATAAGGCCGTTGTATGAAATTTTAAATGAAATAAATAACAATTTTTCATATA
>CACANS010000034.1 GCA_902533945.1 uncultured Pelagibacteraceae bacterium
CTAATGAAACAGAAAAAATTGTAAAATCAAAAGAAAATAATGATGGCGTCTATATCGTGCCTGCTTTCACAGGTTTAGGGGTACCATATTGGAGCTCAAGTTCTCGTGGATTAATTACTGGTTTAACAAGAAATAGTGATTGGAAAGATCTGGTGCGCGCAATCATAGAGTCTGTTGCTTACCAAAGCTATGATTTATTTAAGGCTATGAAAAAAGATGGGATAAAACCTAAGATTGTTAAAGTAGATGGAGGAATGGTTACTAACAATTGGTTTTCTCAATTTTTATCTAATATAATTGATACAAAAGTTATAAGACCAAAGGTTAAAGAAACCACAGCTTTAGGAGTAGCTTTTATGGCAGGTTTAAAAATAGGAGTTTATAAGACTCTTTCAGATATTTCAAATTATTGGAAAATAGATAAAAAATTTACTCCAAAAATAAGCAAATCAAACCGTACTAAGCTGTTGAAAGGTTGGCAACAAGCAATTAGAAAAACCTTAGTTTAATGAAAAAAATATTAGTCATTGGTGGTGGGGCAATGGGTTCAGCATTTACAATTCCTTGCTTAGAAAATAAAAATAAAGTTATTATTACAGAACCATATAGCAAAGCTTTTATTAAAGACTTATCCTCAAAAAATAAATTTCACTCAAGTTTAAAGATAACTCTTCCAAAAAGTTTAAAATTTAGAAAATTTTCTACAGATTTGCTGAGAGAAAAATTCGATTTGATTGTAATAGCTTTAAGTCTCTCGGGTATTGATTTTATTAGCAAAGAACTAAAAAAATCAAAATTCAAAAATCCAATATTGGTACTTACTAAAGGATTAAAATACGAAAAAAAAAATAATAAAATTTTAACAATTTCGGAACAATTAAAAAAGAATTATAATGGAATGAATATTTCAGTTTTAAAAGGTCCTTGCTTAGCCAAGGAACTAGCTAGAAAAAGTCACACTAGTGTAATTGTAGCTAATAAAAATATTAAAATAGCTAAACAGATAGGCAAGATGATTTCTACAAAATATTACGCTATAGAATTTTCTAATGATATTATTGGTGTAGAAGTATGTTCTGCGATAAAAAATATATATGCAATGATAATTGGAGCAGGTCAAAGTTTAAATACATCATCAAGTTTATTTCAAAAATCAATAATTGAAATGAAATATTTAACTAAGTATTTTAAAGGAAAAGAAGCAACAACTTTGGGACTTGCAGGAGTGGGCGATTTATATGTTAGTGCAGCAGGTGGAAGAAATAGCAAAATGGGGAGTTATTTAGGAAAAGGATTTACATTTAAAAAAGCAAAAAAAAAATTTATGCCCAAAGATACAGTTGAAGGAGAGCAACTTGCTAGAGAGATAGCGCCATATATATTGAAAAAAATAAATAAGAAAAAAATTCCTTTAATGACTAATTTATTGAAAACTATCCTAAAAAATAAAAAATTAAATATAAGATTATAAATAAAATTTAGTTTTTTATCGATCTAAAAAAGCTTTTGAAGAATCATCCATTGCAGATGCCCATGGCGTATGATGAACTGGTGCAACAGATCCAGTCACTGGTGATGAAAAAGATTTATTCCTATAGGTCATAATATCTTCTACTTTGTGGTGTTCCCATTCTTTAAAATGCTTTCTAATTAATTCAAAATCTATTTTTGGATAATCAGACATCCCATGAAGTTCTTTTGTATATTCAGTTTGAAAATCTATCATTTGTTCTGGATTTTCTAATTTTTCTTCTAGAGCAACCCATTTATTAATATCTTTTTCTATTTCTGAGCTATTTGGAATTTTAGCTTTTCCCATTATCACATCTCTTGCATACCACGCCTGACAATCAAACATATTAAAAGTATGAAATTGATCTTGCATACCTAAATAAAGTAATTTGTGATTATCTTGCCATACGACACCTTTATATAATTTTGGTGGATATAATCTGTTTCTAGTTTTTAGCTTAAGATCCTCAGTTAAAAATGGGAAATGATGAAGATAACCAGAACACAAAATTATTGCATCAGCTTCTTGTTCATGCTCATCTTTAAAGATTGCTTTATTTCCAATCAGTTTATCTAAATAGTGCACTTCTTTTACTCCCTTAGGCCATTTAAATCCCATTGGGTTATTTCTATAACCTATAGTTACACTTTTGGCTCCATACTTGTGGCATTGAAGAGCAACATCTTCTGCTGAATAACTGCTTCCTAAAACAATAACATTTTTTCCTCTAAACTCCTCTGCATCTCTAAAATCATGTGAATGCATAATTCTACCTGGAAAAGATTTCATCCCAGGATATTCTGGAATGAATGGAACTGAAAAATGACCAGTTGATACAACTACATAATCAAAAATATCTTTTGAAAATTTATCATTTTTTTTATCATGATAAGTAATCTCAAAACTATTCCCATCAAAAACAACTTTAGAAACACTTGTGCTAAATCTTACTTTATTTTTTAGATTACCTTTTTTTACTCTGCCAGTTATATAATCATATAAAACTTCTCTCGGTGGAAATGATGGAATAGGTTTTCCAAAATGTTCATCAAAAGAATAGTCGGCAAATTCCAAACATTCTTTTGGACCATTTGACCATAGATACCTGTACATACTGTTAGGAACGGGATCACCATATTGATCAGATCCAGTTCTCCAACTATAATTCCATAATCCTCCCCAATCTTCCTGCTTTTCAAAGCAAACTATTTCAGGTATTTTTTCACCTTTTTTTTCAGCCTGTTCAAAAGCCCTTAGCATTGAAAGACCACAAGGTCCTGTTCCAATAATAGCTACTTTTGTCATTGAATTTGTCCCATAAAAAATAAATTTATAAATGTATTTTACTAACAAAAAAGTAAAAATTGCAATAATATTTTATTATGAAAACTAATTGGAATTACCCCACTTCTGTGTGGGTAGGAGAAAATAGAATTAAAGATTTACCGGAAGCTTGCAAAAATTTAAACATCTCAAGTCCATTATTTGTAACAGATAAAGATCTTATTAATCTCGACATGACCAAGAACATTATTTTTGAAGTTAGAAAAAAATTTAGTACTTTATTTATTTTTTCAAATTTTTCAGGAAACCCAATTGGAGAAAATGTAGAAGAAGGAGTTTCAGTATTTAAAAAAAATAAATGTGATGGAGTTATAGCTTTTGGAGGAGGTAGTGGGCTAGATGTTGGTAAAGCTATTGCATTTATGTCAGGACAATCCAGACCTATGTGGGATTTTGAAGACGTAGGAGATTATTGGAAAAGAGCAAACGAAAAAAAAATCGCTCCAATTATCGCTGTTCCAACTACAGCTGGAACTGGATCTGAAACTGGTCGAGCATCAGCAATTATAAATAAAAAAACTGGAGTAAAAAAAATTATTTTTCATCCTAAATTTTTACCTTCTATTGTTATTTTAGATCCAGTTTTAACTGTCGATTTGTCACCAAGGTTAACAGCGGCAACTGGAATGGATGCTCTAGCTCACAATTTAGAAGCATTTTGTGCACCTGGCTTCCACCCAATGGCTGATGGAATTGCAATTGAAGGAATGAAATTAATAAGAAAATCACTTTTAATAGCTGCAAACAATGGAAATGATTTAAACGCAAGATTAGATTTGTTAACCGCAGCTAGTATGGGCTCCACTGCTTTTCAAAAAGGTTTAGGTGCAATTCATTCATTGAGCCATCCAGTAAATGCTCAATTTGATATCCATCATGGTTTATCAAATGCAATATTTATGCCGTATGTGCTTACTTTTAACAAAAGTTCAGTAGAAAACAGGATTACTTCTATATGTGACTATCTTAATTTAGATAAAAATTTTGAAAGTTTTTTGAGCTGGATATTAGATTTAAGAAAAAAATTAAACATCCCACATAAGCTATCAGAAGTTGTAGATATTGATAAAATTAATTTAAATAAGCTTTCAAAAATGGCATTTGAAGATCCCTCTACACAAACAAATCCAAAAAAAATGACTGTTGACGATATGAAAATTTTGTATGAACATAGCATTTCAGGAAAATTATTTAAATGAAAAATTTAAACTTATTAATTGTCGAAGGCAATCTTCAAAAAGAAAATGAAAATTTCAAAAAATCAGGAATTGAAACCCACACAGAAAGTTTAAAAGATTCGCTTATGTATTATCGCAAAGATTTAAATATAGATGTTTTTAACCCATGTTCAGAAGAAAGTTTCAACAAAGTAATTTCAAAAATTAAAAAGTATGATGGATTAATATGGGGAGGTAGCAGTTTAAATATTTATAATGATTGTATTGAAATACGTAGACAGATCGCATTTATGAAAGAGTGTTTTAAAAATATAAAAAAAATTTTAGGAATATGTTGGGGTATGCAGGTTGCAGTAACTGCCGCTGGCGGCCAAGTAAAAAAATCATCAAACGGAGCACATATTGGTATAGCAAATGATATTGAGATTAATGAAAAAGGTTTAAAACATCCTTTATATTTATTAAAAAATAAAAAGTTTAATTCTCCAGCTTTTAACTTTGATGAAGTAATAAAATTGCCGAATGATTCAATTCATTTAGCTTCTAATAAAGTAAATAAAATTCAAAGTATACAATTCAAAAGTGGAAATAGTGATATTTGGGGGTTGCAATATCACCCAGAAATTAGTTATGACAAAATGATAAGTTTAATAAAATTTAGAAAAGAAAGATTAATAAACGTAAGAAAATGTTTTGAAAATGAAGAAGAAGTAAAAAATCATATAGATATTATTCAAAAGGAAAATGAAATATCTAATAGAGAGTCTAGAATGTTAGAAATAAAAAATTGGCTAGGTAGCTTGAATTAGATCCATTGAATTTTACTATATAGTTTTGTTTTTTTATTTCCAGAAATTATTTTTCCAATTACATAAGGTTTGTATTCTTTCTTAAAAATATTTATAACTTTATTTAAATTCTGAGGTTTTATAATTATACAAAAACCAACTCCACAATTAAAAGTTTTAATCATTTCTTTTTCAGATATGCTTTTTCTTAACCATTTGAATATTTTTTGAGTTTTTATTTTTTTTAAATCGATTTCGGCAGTTAAATTATTTGGTATAACTCTCTTTATATTTTCTTCAATGCCACCGCCTGTTATATTAGCACACGAATTTATTAAATTTTTACTTGCAAGCTTTAGAATTTCTTGAACATATATTTTTGTAGGTTTTAGCAATTCTTTTTTTAAAAATTTGTTTCTTTTTAAATTTACTTTTTTTGACTCCAGTAAAAATCTAATTAATGAATAACCATTTGAATGAAGTCCATTAGAGGGGATCG
>CACANS010000035.1 GCA_902533945.1 uncultured Pelagibacteraceae bacterium
AAAAAGAAATGATAAAAAATAAAAAACAAGTTGATGAGAATATTATAAGTAAAAAATTTAAAGTAATTGATGCAAGAAGTAAAAGTAGATTTGAAGGAAAAGACCCTGAGCCAAGAAAAGATGTTAGAAGTGGTTCAATAAAAAATTCTTATTGTCTTCCTTTTAATGAATTGATCAATGAAAATCATACATTTAAAAATTCAAAAGACATTTTAAACAAATTTTCAAGTTTATTAGGTTCAAGTTATGACGAAGAAATTGTTTTTTCGTGTGGATCAGGAGTTACTGCAACTGTTTTAGCTCTTGCTTATTCCATGATAAATAATAAATATACACCTACTATTTATGATGGCTCCTGGGCTGAGTATGGAAAATTAAAACTATGAAAAGATCAACAAAAATAACAACTATAATAATTATTTTCTTTTTTGTAATTGCAGCAGTAATTGTTGCAAGGACGATGGTGGGCAATCATTTTAAGAAAAAATTTAGTAAAAGACAGCCTCCAGGAATAATTGTCACTGAGGTAGTAGAAAAAAAATTTTCAGAAACTATTGAAAGTTTCGGTACAGCAATATCAAAAAAAACTGAAACTTTTAGAATTAAAAAAAATAATTTAACTTCAGATCTTAATCTTAAAAAATATGTAGAGAAGGGTGAAATTATAGTTAAACTCAAAGATAAAGATATTTTAGCTCCTTTTAGCGGGATTTTAGGTTATAGAGGATTAACAGAAGATACTCTTGGATCAGAAAATTCGGTTATTATAACATTAGATGATAGCTCAATCATTTATTCCGATTTAAAAATTCCTGAAACATTTGCAGCGGTAATTAAAAAAGGATTGCCGATTAATGCTAAATTCGCAGGTTATAAAAACAAAATTTATAAGGGCGAGGTCGATGGAGTTTCTAGTAGAATTAATGCGGAAACAAGAAGTCTTTTAACAAGAGTTAAAATTAATAATGAAAACTATGAATTAATTCCAGGTTCTCTACTCGAAGTAAATTTAAATTATAATGAAAGAAGTTCTCTATCTATTCCTGATACAAGCATAATGCTGGAAGGAAATAAATCTTACGTTTACAAAGTAAAAGAAGATAGTACAGCAAACAAAACTGAAATTAAAATAGGTTTAAGAAATAAAGGTAATGTTGAAGTAATTTCTGGACTAATTTCAGGAGACATTATTGTTGCAGAAGGACTTAAAAAAGTTAGACCAAGAGGAAAGATTAAACCAATTAAAAAGTAAATAATGTATATAACTGAAGTTAGTATAAGACGACCTGTAGTTGCCTGGGTATTATCTTTAATTTTAATTGTGTTTGGATTTTTTGTATTTTGGAAATTACCCGTGAGAGAACTTCCTTCTGGGCTTCAGCCACCTGTAGTGCAAGTTAAAGTCGATTATAAATCAGCATCTGCATCTATAATTGATGAAGAAGTTACACAGGTAATTGAAGACGTGATAGGTGGAGCTGAGGGAATAAAAAATATTGACTCAAAATCAGAAAATGGAAAGAGCACAATAAATATAGAATTTAATACTGATATTGATTTGGACGATGCTGCAAATGACGTTAGAGAAAGAGTTGCAAGAATAGTTGACAACCTACCTGCAGAATCTAATCCACCACAAATACTTAAACAAGCAGCAGGTTTTACAACCACTATGTGGATAGCACTTTCCTCTGGAACATGGAGTGATTTAGAATTAGGAGACTACGCAGAAAGATATTTAGTAGATCAATTTTCAAGTGTTAAAAACGTTGGAAGAATTAGAGTAGGAGGACTAAGAGAATTAAGTGTAAGAGTATGGATAGATCCAATTAGACTAGCAGCTAATAATCTTACTATTCAGGAGGTGGAGGCAGCTCTTCGAAATGAAAATGTCAGTCTACCTGCAGGTACATTAGAGTCTAACAATGTAGACTTAACAATTAATTTAGATAAATCATATAATGATTTAAAAAAACTAAAACAATTACCAATAAAAAAAGAGAAAAATAATTTAGTCAAACTCTCAGATATAGCTAATATTGAGTTTGGACCAGTTTCAGAAAAAGCATTATTTAGAGCACAAAGTAAAAATGCACTAAATCTTAAAACTGTTGGAATTGGTATTTATGCGAAAAGTGGCGCATCTACCGTAGAGCTTTCAAAAGAAATTAAAAAAAAAATTAAGGAAGTTAAGAAAAATTTACCTCCAGAATTAAATTTGGAAATAGCTTTTAATAGAGCAACATACATAGGAGCTGCAATTAATGAGGTTTACAAAACTCTTATAATTGCTTTTATTTTAGTTGTAGCAATTATTTATTTATTTTTGGGTAATCTTAAAGCGGTTATTGTGCCAGCTATAGCTTTACCTGTTAGTTTAATAGCCACTTTTCTAGGAATATATTTGTTTGATTTGTCGATAAATATATTCGTTTTATTAAGTTTCATTTTAGCAATTGGGATAATTACAGATGACTCTGTAATTATGACTGATGCAATTTATCGAAGAATAGAAAACGGTGAAACACCTTTGGTTGCAGCTTACAAAGGATCAAAACAAATAACATTTGCTATTATTGCTACAACATTAATATTAGTTGCCGTTTTTCTTCCACTGATTTTTATAGAAGGAATAGCAGGAACATTATTTAAAGAAACAGCTATTGCATTGTCTTTTTCAATTGTGATTTCGTCATTTGTAGCTTTAACACTATCGCCAATGCTTGGAAGTAAATTTTTAAATAGAAAAACTAAAACAAATTTTTTTGTCGTAAAATTTGATAAATTTTTTAAAGGATTTTCGTATTTTTACCAAGATACGCTTAAATTTTGGATTTATAAAAAAAAAATAGTCATCTCTTTTATTGTACTAATGATAATTGGTTCGGCATTATTGTATAATTTTACTAAAAAAGAACTACTCCCTTTAGAAGATAGAGGTGCTTATCTTGTTATTGGTTTCACTGACGAAGGTAGTTCTTTTCAGTATACTCAAAATAGAGCAGAAGATGTAGAAAAAAGGCTTATACCTTTATTACAATCTGAAGATAGTCCTTACAAAAAATTTTTAATGATAGTTCCTGGTTTTGGATCTGAAAATAGTTACTTAATTATTTCACTCCTGGATCATTGGAAAAATAGAAAACAAAATTCTCAAACTATTATGCGACAAGCAATTGGAAAAATAGTTACTGTACCACAAACTGTAGCTTTTCCAATATCACCACAATCAATAAGAGTTTCAAATTATAATAAACCAATCCAAATGGTAATATTAGGAAGTACTTATGAAGATTTGGAAAAAACACAAAATAAAGTAATAAGAATGTTAAGAAAAAATAGAAATTTATCTAGAATTGAAACTGATTATTCAAGAAATAAACCAGAAATAAAATTAATTATAAATAAAAATAAAGCTAAGGATTTAGGTATATCTGCTCAATCAATTGGTCAAACTTTAGAAATTTTATATGGTGGAAAAACAGTTACAAAATTTAATAAACTAGGAAAAGAATATCCAATTATTTTACAACAATATTCATCAGATAGAAAAAATAAAGAAGGTTTAAGCAAAATTTTCGTCAGATCGGAAAATAATGGAAAATTAATTTCTTTAGCTAACTTGGTTGATTTTAAAGAACAGGGTTCTGCTAATAAATTATCAAGATATAATAGACAAAGAGCAGTAACTATATCTGCAAATATAAATGAGGGTTATACTTTGACTGAGGCTATTAAATATTTAGAAAAAACAATTATTGAAGTTGCTCCTGAAAAACAAATTACCTGGAAGGGTAAATCTGAAGAATTAAAAGAAACTAGTAATGAACTATACATTATTTTTGCTCTAGCATTATTAACTGCTTATTTAGTGATGGCTGCAACATTTAATTCATTTATACATCCTTTTATAATTGTTCTTACTGTTCCGCTTGCTGTTTTTGGAGGATTAGTATTTATTTTATTTTTAAATACCTCGATAAATATTTTCTCTCAAATTGCTCTTGTTATTCTTATTGGAATTTCAACAAAAAATAGTATTTTAATTGTCGACTATGCTAACCAATTAAGAGCAGCGGGCAAAAATATTGAAAACTCAGTGAAAGAGGCTTGTGATCTTAGATTTAGGCCTATAATCATGACATCAATTAGTACCATGATTGCAATGATGCCATTGGTTATTGGAAATATTGGTCCAGGTGCCGGGGAAGGATCAAGACTTGCCGTTGGTGCAACAATATTAGGTGGAATGATAATTTCTACATTTTTTACTTTATACGTAACACCTACGATGTATCTAACTTTGGCCAAAAACACAAAAAGAATTGATGTTATTGATATAGAGCTTAAAAAACAGTTACGCTAAAAAATAATATATTTTTTTCTATTTAAATGCCCAGCACATTTATGAAGTTGACTCTTATACTTATTTGATTGCGACTGAACTCTTTTTGCTAAAGAAATTATTTTTTTGTTATTCTTATAATTTTTATAATTTCCCCACCCTTCATGATATGCAATATACTGTCTAAAAGCATCTTTCTTTGAAATTTTTAATATTTTTTCTGATTTGTTTGTGTACCAACCAATAAAATCTACACTATCTTTAAATCTAACTCTTGTAGCTAATGGATTATTAGTCTCTTGTTTATATTGTTTCCACGTACCTTTTACAGCTTGCGAATAACCAAAAGAACTTGAAGGTCTTTTATAAGGTATTACTTTAAATATTTTTTTTCTTTCAGGTTTTGCTAACCAATCAAAATCGGACTCCATTTTTATAATTGCTAATTGAATATAAATTGGTGTACCCCATTTTCTTTCAGTTTTTTTTGCATGTTTATACCAAAGATATCTCTCCGAAAATATTGAACATCCATCTGCGGTATTTTTTGGAATTGAAGAGCATGCAGAAACTAAAAAAAATAAAATTAAATATAATAATTTTTTATTTTGAATCACTTCTTATTTTATATAAGAATTTAATTCATAATTCTTCTCCATTTTTCTGGTTCTAAAAAATTTCCTCTCCATAATCCTAATTTATTTTTTTTAGCATATTGTTCTTGTAATATATATCTTTTTGAATATTTTCTGTAAGCCACTGCATAACCATTTTTTACAAGCCAACCATTAATATCTTGTTTTTTAATATAACAAGTTCCAATATATCGTTTATATTTGTCCTTATTATTTTCAAGAATACACTTAACTTTTTTGCCCTGTAATTTCTTTAATAATGCTAAGCTTGACTCTTCACCACATCGATAATCTTTTTGAAAGTTAAATATAATAA
>CACANS010000036.1 GCA_902533945.1 uncultured Pelagibacteraceae bacterium
GACGTAATAAATTTTTTTTCTTTTTTTTCTACATTTATCTCTTTAGAATTTAGTAATAAATCATAATATTTGAGATTTATTTCTTTAAACTTATAATTTTTATCTTTAATTAAAAAATCAAAATTTAATTTATTTATTGGTTTTCTATTAATTAGTAACAAATTTGTATTTATTACTTTTCCATCCAATTTATAGTTATTTGCCAAACTTCCATCGTCATTAAACTCGATATCAGCATTTATGAGAACTTTTCCGTTTTCTACAACTTTATCTATTAATGTCATCTCTAAATTATTGTAAAATTTTCTTGTTATATTTATTAGGCTATTAATTTCGGTTTCTTCGGTTTTGAGCTGAAAATTTTCTATAGCAAACTTATTATTAAAGTAAGAAGCAATTGATATTTTTGTTGATAATTTATTAATTGTAATTTTATTATTATAAATATTAAGATCAATATTTTTTGTTTGAAGTTTTACAGAAAGGTCTTTTAAGTCTAATAACAGCTTTATTTTACTAAAATTTAAGTCAACAAAATCATACTTATTTTTAATTTGCTTTTTTATTTCTGAATTAAACTTGCTAGTTTCTATTCCGAAATAAGATAAATACAGTAAAGCTGTTATAATTAAAATAATTACAAAACTGGTAAATTTAATAATGTTTTTAACCATTCAATTTATATAAAGAATTTTCTAAAAAAACGTCTATTTCTCCATCCAATACTTTTTGTGGATCGGTGCTTTCAATACTTGTTCTGTTATCTTTTACAAGTCTATAAGGGTGCAGGACATATGATCTTATTTGATGACCCCAGCCTATATCGGACTTTTCGCTTTGTTGGTTTTTTGTTTTTTGATCTCTTTTTTTGATTTCAAAATCATACAGTCTTGCTTTTAGCATGTTCATGCATGTTTCTTTATTTTTGTGTTGAGATCTTTCATTTTGACATTGGACTACTATCTTAGTTGGTAAATGAGTAATTCTAACGGCACTATCAGTTGTGTTTACATGTTGTCCTCCAGCACCACTAGATCTGTATGTATCAATCCTTAAGTCTTTTTCTAATATTTCTATTTCTATGCTATCATCTACTATTGGGTACACCCATACACTTGCAAAACTTGTATGTCTTCGTGCACCAGAGTCAAATGGTGATATTCTAACCAATCTGTGAATCCCGCTTTCGAACTTTAGCATGCCATAAGAATAGTCAGCTATAACTTTAAGTGTTGAAGATTTGATTCCAGCTTCCTCTCCCCTGTGCTCACTTATAATTGTACATTTTGTCTCTCTTTTGTTAGACCATTTTAAATACATACGCCTTAACATTTCAGCCCAATCTTGACTTTCTGTTCCTCCAGCTCCTGCATGAATTTCTATGTAACAATTCAAAATGTCACTTTCACCAGATAAAAAACATTTTATCTCATTTTGTTTAGCTTCTTTTTTTAGATGTTCTGCCCCTATTATTAAATCATCAACAACTTGTTTGTTATTTTCTTCTAATGCTAAATTAAATAATTCATTTATCTCTTCAATTTTTTTTACTGAGTTTTCATATGAGTCGATTAAGTTTTGCTGAGATTTTTTTTGTTTTAAAATTTTTTTTGCTTCTTGGTTATTTTTCCAAAAATCTGGATCAGCTATTTTTTTATTATTATCTTCTAATTTTTTTTGAATTTTATTTTTTTCAAAGATACTCCTTAATCCTAAAGTTTATCTTTTCAATATCTAATTTTATTTTTGTATATTCTTCTTGCATTAGTAAAAGTTAAAATGGTTTATTTTTACTTTATCTACATTTTTAATATTTCTTTTATCACTTTTAAAAGCTTCTATAATAGTTTTTTTTGACCCAAAATCGGCTTTTTTTCCTGTTTTTAAATCAACTACCATCAAAGATATATTTTTAGGTATTTTAAATGGTTTTGATTCGGTTTTTTTTGAAGCTTTAAGGATAAAATCTCTAAATATTGGCATTGCTGTTCTTGAGCCTGTCTCCTTCTTGCCAAGACTTTTGGGATCATCCATTCCAACGTATACACCTACTACATATTTTGAGTTATATCCCACAAACCATGTATCCGTATTTTTATTTGTTGTTCCAGTTTTCCCAGCTAATTCTAAATTTATATCATTTAATTTTTTTCCAGTACCTCTATCTATTACACCTTCTAAAATTGAAGTTATTTGAAATGATGTTTCTGATGAAATTACTTGTTCATAATTGTCTTTTATTGTTGGTATTTCACTTCCAGTAAATGAAATTTTATCACAATCATAACAATATCTATTTTCAGTATTGTAAATCGTTTTACCTTCAACATTTTGTATCCTGTCTATAAGGATTGGATTAATTCTCTTTCCTCCATTAACAAAAATGCAATAAGCTGAAGCTAGTTTTAATAATGTCGTTTCCGCTGATCCAAGAGAAATTGATAGTAATTCATCTGGGTTTTCATATATTCCAATCTTTTTAGAAAAGCTAATTATTTTTTCTAAACCTAGTTTTTGTGCAATTCTTACAGTCATTAAATTCCGAGATTTTTCTAAACCAACTCTTAAAGTCGATGGTCCATAAAATTTTTTTCCATAGTTTTCTGGTTTCCACATTTTTAAATCAATTCCTTGATCCAAAACTAACGGAGCATCCAAAATTATAGAAGAAGGGGAGAAATTATTCTCTAATGCCAGAGCATATATAAATGGTTTAAAAGCTGAACCTGGTTGTCTAAGGGCCTGAGTTACTCTGTTGAATTCACTTTTAATAAAACTAAAACCACCAGAAATTGCATAAACTCTACCAGTATAAGGATCCATAACCGTAATTGCTCCATTAACTATTGGTAATTGTTTTAATTCAAAAAAATTATTATTATTTTTTTTAACATAAATAATATCTCCAACTCTAAATATTTTTTTTATTTCTTTATTTGTCCAAGAAATTCCACTTTCTATTATTTTTCCCTGTATATTATTTTCTGTAATAATATGAACTTCGAAATCTTCAATTTTCTCAACTCTGGCAATTTTCCATTCGATTGATTTTTCAATTTTAAATTTTTTTATTTTTTTTTTCCAATCTTTTTTATCGAAATTATCTAAAGCACCTCTCCACCCTTTTCTTCTATCAAAATTTTCCAAACCATTCCTTAAAGATTCGGTAGCAATTTTTTGTAATTCTAAATTTATTGGAGATTTAATACTCAAACCTTTTTTGTATACCATATCATACCCAAATTTTTGGACTGCATACTTTCTAATATCTTCGATATAATATCTTGTATCTTCAAAAAATTGTTTTTTTCTTTTTTTTAAAATAATTTTACTTTTTTCTAATTCCACTTTCTTATTTAATGATATGTAATTATTGTCATAAAGATTATTGATAACTAAGTTCCGTCTAAATTTTGCAAGTTTAATATTTTTATATGGGTTGTATTTACTAGGTGCTTTTGGTAATGCAGCAAGCAATGCTGCTTCTGAATAATTTAATTCATTAATAGATTTATCAAAATAAACTAGGCTAGCAGATGCGATTCCATAGGATCCTTCTCCTAAATATATTTGATTTAAATATAATTCCAATATTCTTTGTTTGGTTAAAGCTCTTTCAATTCTAAATGCTAAAATTGCTTCTTTTAATTTTCTATTAAAACTTACTTCATTGGATAAAAGGAAATTTTTTGCAACTTGCTGAGTAATTGTTGATGCTCCTTCTAACCTTTTCGAATAAATTATGTTTGAAATATTTTTAACTACTGCTCTAAAAACTCCTTTTGCATCAACTCCTGGATGTGAAAAAAAATTTTTATCTTCTGCGGATAAAAAAGAGTTGATAATTACTTTTGGAATTGAATTGTATGGTACAAATATTCGTTTTTGTGAAGAAAAATCGCTTATTAAATCTCCAGCTCCAGAGTAAACTTTGCTCGATACTGGAGGTTTGTAATTTTTTAAAAATTTATAATCTGGCAATTCATTAGAAAAGACCCACAATATTGACAATATAGCGATACAACCTATAAGAAAAATCGTGCTAGCCGTATAAAAAAATTTTTTAAATAAATTTTCCATTTATGTTTAATTTGATCTCTGAATTTGGTAATGTTATGGCATAAATAAAAAAATTCTAAGAAAAATGAACAAAAATTTCACAATCAAACAACAAAATAAAGAAAATTTATGGATAAAAATTTATATATTGATGCTTCGCATCCAAGCGAAACTAGAGTGGTGCTTAAATCCAATGGTCATATTGAAGATTACGAATATGAATCAGAAGAAAATAACCTTATAAAAAATAATATTTATTTAGGAAAAGTAAGTAGAATAGAACCTTCTTTACAAGCTGCATTTATAGATTTTGGTAGAAAAAGACATGGTTTTTTATCGTTTAATGATATTCAATCAGACTATTATCAGCTTCCACAAACAGATTTGGAAAAAATTAAACAAGAAGAAAAATTTGCAAGAGAACAGTTAATTAAAGAAAGTGAAAAAATTGAAGAAAAAAATATAGACAAAGAAAACTTGGCTGATCAAGATCCAATTAATAAAGATACAATTGAAAAGTCAGATGAAGACAAAAAAGAAAAAAAATATCCATCACGAAGATACAAAATACAAGAAGTTATTAAACCAAACCAAGTAATACTGGTACAGGTTTTAAAAGATGAGAGAGGTCTCAAAGGAGCTGCTTTAACAACATTTATTTCAATAGCGGGAAAATATATTGTATTAATGCCAAATACACCTAAAGGAGGAGGAATTTCTAGAAAAATATTTAATCCTGGGGAAAGAAAAAAAATCAGATCTATATTAAATGAAATCATAATACCTAAAGAAATGGGATTGATTGTAAGAACAGCTGGAGCAAATAAAACTAAAAATGATATTGGCAATGATCTTGATTCACTAATTAAAAATTGGGAAAAAATAAAAGAAAGCGCTATTAATTCATTGGCACCATCATTAATACATAGAGAAAGTGAAATAATAAAAAGAACCTTAAGAGATATATACGATGAACAAACAAATAGTATAATTGTTGAAGGCAATGAAGGATATCAAAAGGCAAAAAATTTTATGAAAATATTGATGCCTCAACATGTTAAAAAAATAAAAAAATATAGAGAAAAAATTCCCTTATTTATCAAAGAAAATATTGAAACTAAATTAAATGATATTTTTGAAACAGAAGTTAAACTTTTATCAGGAGGATATCTTGTGATTAACCCTACA
>CACANS010000037.1 GCA_902533945.1 uncultured Pelagibacteraceae bacterium
TCTATAGTAGAAATGTTAAAAGAGGTTCATATATTTTCTTATCCAAGCATTTGGATTGAAACGAGCTGTATTTCAGCAATAGAAGCTATGGCTGCTGGTTGTGAAGTAGTTACAACAAATCTTGGAGCTCTTAAAGAGACATGTTCGCCATATGCAAAATTTGTTAATTTTGAAAAAAATTTACATAACCTAGAACTTAACTATTTAAATTCATTGATCGATAGTATAAATAATTTTTGGTCAGAAGATAATCAGCAAAAACTTAAAAAACAAAGAGAAAAAATAAATCAAATTTATTCATGGGAAACCAGAAAAGTTGAATGGATTAATTTTTTGAAAAAAATAAAGAGTTAATATTTTTTATCTCTAGTCTTGTCTTTCATATAATCAAAGCTAATTCTTGCTTTTTTATCTCTCACTCTTACAGCATCATTTATATTTTTTGCGTATGTTGAAATAAGTCCTGATGCAACAGAATGTGTTTTATAAATAGTTTTTGTTTTTCCTGAGGCATCTATCTCTAGTAATTCTTGTAATGAAAGAATTTTATTTTTTTTGAAATAATATAAAAAATAGGATATCCACAAGTCATCATATAAAAATAATTCATGATAATCTTTTACAACATCGTTATAAAAATCAACTATTCCACCGAGATAGTTTGTGTTAATTGCAAAACCATCTGCTCCTTGGCCTATGCCAAAATTTCCAAGTGGATGAACATAAAAACTATAGGCATTTTGAGGAGCTTTATTGTGATAATAGCTTAATTTTTCAATCATAAAATCTTCATAAATCTGATCATCATCAGCTAATATCACTAAGGAGTCTTTATTTAATTTATCAATTGATCCTAAAAGTTTAGTTCCTGGTCCATAATCATCACACCTTGTAACTTCAACTATAGATGAAAAATTTGGAATCTGATGATCTTTTATTTCTTCTTTAAATCTTCTAAATTTTTTTGGAATATTAATAAAAATTTTATCTGGTTTTATTGTTTGATTTAATAATGAATCGATAGACTTTCTAAGGTCATTTATCCTTGGAGGAATGGTGCTTAAAGAAACATAAATCATATTTTTAATTAAAATAAAATTCTGAATTTTTTTCCATTAATACTAATAAATCTTTTGGAAAAAAATCTTTAGAAACCTTTTTTTTTTTAATATTTCTATGAAAAAGGTCTATTCCTTTTTCTTTACAATTTTTAATATGTTCTGTACTTTTAAATTTATCATTATTATATTCGTCATGAGCAAATGCTTCAAATTTTTCGTGTATTTTTTCTGTATTTCCAAAAGAAGAAAAGCTCCATCCAGCTTGTGGAAGCATTGATATTTTATATCTAGAATTTCTTAAGTATTGAGGTTCATGTTTATCAATAATTTTTTTTGTTGTCGCAACAGTACCAATCCATTTTTCTAAATTTAAATAATTACAATTAAGATGAAATAAGAATTGTTCAAAACCAGTTGGTAACATTTTATTTTGGTCACTCATTTTAATTAAATTTATTTTATTTACTGAAGGTATTTCATCTAAATCACTAATAAGAACTACGTCATCTCCAGAAAAATTTTTACATGCTTCGCGAATGTAGTTTCTTTGATAATTTTCAATTTTCCAGGTTTTGCCGCCTTTAACATTTTCAAAAATCCAACCTTCTTTCTTTGAAATTTTATCAACATCAATCTCTAATTTATGATAATTTATTTTATCACTGAATTCTTCTAATTCATTTTTTAATAATTTTTCAAAATTCCACTCTTTTTTTTTTCCTTGATGGGTATGGTCAGCCTCTATAATTACAAATTTATCTATTACTTCGTTAAGATATTTCAATCTCAATTTTACTAACTCTTCTTCATTAAAGAAAATAAATGCATCTATTATCATAAACTGTTATTTATAAATTATTATTTTAAAAATAATATTAGTTTATGAATAATATTAAATTTGCAGGTTTTGGTTGGGATGGATATACCGGTCAAATCACTAGAATAAAAGAAGGTTTTAAATCATTAGGGCATGAACTTGCCTATGATAATCCTGATATTATTTTTTGTAATGATCCGGGCCAGTATGTAAAAGCAATTCAACACAAACAAAAATATCCTAAAGCTTTTTTGATATTAAATTTTTTAGATATTCCTTGGCACTTTCCTGATGTGCTTAAAAAAATAACTAATGAAACTAAACTCATGAAAATGGCCGATATGGTAACTGTTATAAGTCATAAAGTAAAAAAAGATTTATCAAAATTTTATGATGGCAAAATAGATGTAATTTACAATCCAGTAAAAGATGTAGAATATAATTCAAATATAAAAAAAGAAAATAACTTTTTATATGTTGGTAGAGCTAATGATCCAATAAAAAGGATTAAACTTGCATATGAAGCTTTAAAAATTTTAAATAAAGAAAACGAATTAATAATTTGCGGTATGGAAGATCCTAAATTTGGAAATTATTTAGGAATTGTAAAAGATGAAAAACTAAACGAATTATATAATTCTTCAAAAATTGTTTTATTACCTTCTAAAGCTGAAGGTATTGGTTTGTCAATGATTGAAGGAATGATATGTGGTTCAGTCCCCATAGTGTGCTCTGATAATTTAACTGCAAAAGAATTTGCACCTAAAGAATTTTTTTGCGAACCTGATCCATTATCCTTAAAAAAAAAAATAGAAGAAGTTGAAAAAGAATATAGTAATTATACAGAAATAGCTTTGAAGTATGGCAAACAGTACAAAGATCAATTTAATAAAAAAACAATAGCAAATAATATTTTAGAAATTTATAGAAAAAAAATTAATTAAAAATTTTATTGATTAAAACCAATCCAAGCAGTCTGGTAGTGAGAAAAAAATACTTTAGCTTTTACATGGCAAGCATATTCGTGTACTAAAAATCCTTTTCCACCAATGGTTGGAGAAAATGATTGCATTACTTTCCAATCTTTACTTAAATTTTCTTCGGATCTTTCTAAATGTCCTATTGCAGGAGCATCATCGACGACAACTAAAGTATTTTTATCTAATATTTTTTGAATTGCTGTCAATTCTTTTAAATGATGAGCTGCCGATGGATAAGGATGTCTCCAATCAACATCGTAAGAGTCCAAGAAAAACATTGTTACTTTTATAGATTTATCAATAAATATTTTTGCAAGGTTATTTAAATATCTAACACTATCATCTGTTGCTACATCTACATTTTTACTAACTACTTTTTTACAAACTTCAGTTGATTTGGGATTAATATCAACGGTATACACTTTTGAACCGTTTCCTCTTGATAAAGTATACTTATCAAATATTAAAGTACTTTGACCATCTAAAAAATTATCTTCTTTTCTTAAACAGCCAGTTTCTACTATAGTTATAGGAGCAGGTTGGCTATCTAAAAATTGAATAATTTTTTTAAATGAAGTTTCTCTTAAACCAAGCTTAGGTGAAAAATTTTTAAACCATTCTTGAAAGTTTGAATTATCATTCATACAATTTATTCGCTCTTATTGGTGGGCGATCCAGGACTCGAACCTGGGACCAATACATTATGAGTGTACTGCTCTAACCAACTGAGCTAATCGCCCAAATTTTAAATACAAATATATCATTTTTTATTTCTAATCAATTAGAGATAAAATGGTGGGCCGTGTTGGTTACGCTCCAACTACCCCTGCAATGTCAATGCAGTACTCTACTATTGAGCTAACGGCCCCCTTAGCTTTCTAAGAAACTTTTAAGTTGTTTTGATCTGCTAGGATGTTTCAACTTTCTTAAAGCCTTAGCTTCAATTTGTCTAATTCGCTCTCTTGTTACTGAAAACTGAAGACCTACTTCTTCAAGAGTGTGGTCTGTGTTCATTCCCACGCCAAATCTCATTCTTAAAACTCTTTCTTCTCTAGGTGTAAGTGTGGATAATATTTTTGTAGTCGCTTCACTTAGATTTGACTTTATTGCCTGCTCAAGCGGAGCAAGAGCTTTTGTATCTTCAATAAAATCTCCAAGACTACTATCCTCTTCATCTCCAACAGGTTTTTCTAATGAAACAGGTTCTTTTGAAATTTTTAAAACTTTTCTAACTTTTTCCAATGGCATTCTAAGTTTTTTTGCTAATTCTTCAGGAGTAGCTTCTCTACCAAACTCACTTAATATTAACCTTTGAGTTCTTACTATTTTGTTTATTGTTTCAATCATGTGTACTGGGATTCTAATCGTTCTTGCTTGGTCTGCTATCGATCTTGTTATTGCCTGTCTTATCCACCATGTTGCATAAGTTGAAAACTTGTAACCTCTTCTATACTCAAATTTATCTACAGCTTTCATAAGCCCAATATTACCTTCTTGTATTAAATCTAAAAATTGCAAACCTCTATTTGTATATTTTTTGGCAATTGAAATCACGAGTCTCAAATTAGCTTCCACCATTTCTTTTTTTGCAATTCTAGATTCTTTTTCACCTTTTTGAATCCTGCTTACTAATTTTTTAAATTCAGTAATAGAAATTCCAAGTCTTTCGCTAGTTTCCACCATTCGATCTCTAATATTTTTAAATTCATCTTTATTTTTTTGGAAAAATTTTTTCCAGATGTCATTGGTATCCAAAAATTTTTTTAAATTTGGATTAATTTCATTTCCAATATAAAATTTTATAAATTCACTTCTTGATATCTTGCTATCTAAAGCCAATCTTAAAAGATTACCTTCCAAAGAAATAGTTTTTTTATTCTCATTATAGTGTTTTTGAACTAATTCTTCCAATACTGATGGTGATAATTGTAATGATTTAATTTTTTCTAAAATATTATCAACTAATTTATTATATCCTTTTTCCTTGGTTGAAGAAAATGTTCCTGAAGATAAAACTGCATCAAGTTTTTCTCTATGATATTTTAATAATTTATTATATTCTTTTGTTAGTTGGTTAACAGTTAAAAGTACTTTTGGTTTAATCTCACTT
>CACANS010000038.1 GCA_902533945.1 uncultured Pelagibacteraceae bacterium
GGGATTCTAAATACTCTTGGTTCTGACCAAGTTTCACCTAGTTGACTATAATCATAAATGGGATCAATTCCGGCACTAGCTGTACAAGACGTTGCGATCGAAAAGTAATTTCTTTCACGAGTTTCTACATCGCTACTGTCTGGAGATTTATATATTTTATCTTCAGGAAATGTTAGGACTAGCTGGCCGCCTTGCATTTTAGCTTCTTTAATATTTATTTTTTTTAATTCCCCGTCTTTAAATTCTGTTATAGCTAACGAGCTTAATGGAACGTTTACACCATCAGTTGTAGGAACTGCCATGTCAAAAGTAAAAGTAGGCCCAATATAACATGTGTTAGTTCCATCATTAGAAAATATACCAGAAGCTGCTTGTGCATTTGTTTGACAAGTAGCTATACCATCTAAAGTTGGAGTTAATTCTCCAGTTGGATCTACTGCATCATCTGCGTCTCTAGCATCTATTGCATTTTGATTGGCTTGTTTTGCCTCTAAAGAGTCGGTGATTGATGCTTTGCCAGCTGAATAAGAATATGTTTGAACATCTCCTTGGTGATCTGCAACTAAAACTCGACTATTGATCGAGTCATTAAATATGGAAACCATATGAATTGGGCCTTTTCCCTCTTTTAATATTGGATTTGTTACATCTAAAATTGAAAAACCTGCACCACCTCTGCCGTAAGGTATAATTAATAAAGTATGCCATCTTTTTTGATCTTCAAAATTTCCTTCTTCATTTATGCCTTTGATAAACACGTCATGAACTACAGGGGAACCGTCAACACCGAAGATAGCGTTAGATCCTCCTTTACTTCCATCCACTCTTCCATCCAGAGCAGGGTTGATTATTCCAGGTAATAATCCAGCTATAAAAGGTGGTATGAACGCCCATTCTTCTTTACCAGTTGCTGCATTTAATGCATGTAACATTCCAGCGTTTGATCCAGCATAAACTATTCGCCTTCGTGCAGCTTGCTTAGCTATAAATCCCTGATAATTATTTGTTGCTCTAAAATATGATTCTTGGTTAGTATCGGTAAATTGAAAATTTGCATCTGGTGGTCCAATTTCTATTAATTGAGAATGGTATATATCACCAAGAACATGACCCCTTACTTCAGTTATATTACAATCACCATCGTAATCAAAATAGTCTGTTCCTTTCATAAAATTAATTAATCCTTCTAATTCATCTGCTGTACCATTCTCACCAACTGCACAGTTAGAATTTGCATTATGATAGTCTGTTAACTGATACCCTAGACCTATGAACATGCTTTCGATTGCTGCTGAATTGTCTACATTAAAATTATCCCAATTTCCGATGTATGTAGCATCTTCAATTGCACTCCATATATTTCTAGTGTCTTCTGTTCCAGCTGGAGTTGATTGTTTTTTAATTTCTACTGAAGCATCCCAATTTCCAGGTTCTGTCATTTCATGAATTACTTCACCTTCTTTTGTAAGTGTTTTTCTTAGTATTGTGCCCTGCCATTCTCCCATCTGTTCATAGGCAAATTGTGCTCCTGTGGTAAGTGTAGTATCTGCTAAAACGGCATTGATTGCTTGTTTAACTCCAGCCCATCTCGACATATTTCCTCCTCCAAATTGTCGAACCCAAGCGGTATCTTTATTATCTGCATTGAAAAGATTTTCATTAAAAACATCTACAATTCCTGTAGGAGATCCAACAAGAATTTCATCTTCTGTAATTGTTATAGCTCCGGGTCTATTTAATCTAACACTGCTTGCAGCTAGTGTGCCTGCATCTTCTGTATTTCTAGTATATTCAAGTGCTCCTGTTCCAGCTCTCGCTATAACAGTAAGTGTAGTAGCACTAGTTAACTCTACTTTTTGAATTACATTTCTAGTACGTGAAGCTATAACTAAAATGTCATCATCTTCTGGTGAAATTTCAAAACCTTGTACTGGGGCCAATTGGGTATCTAAATTTCCTCTACTAACTGAATTAAAACGTTCTGTTGGTCTTGCGTTGCCTCCCGTAACTTGATACGTGGCACCATTTCTTGTTAAAGCATATCCATGCAGATGCCTTCTGCATTCTAAATACATCATCGATGCATCGGAAGTTACAGCGTTCCACCATGAGTCTCTGGCACATCTTCCAACTGAGTCCCAGCTTCCTCTTCTACCAAAATTTTGTGATGAACTTTGTCCTGTACTAAGATTTACTGACTGAAATCTGTTAGTTCTACCCGATCTTCCAGTTACAAATAAAAAATGTTCTGTTCCTACTTTTACTACATCCACCCCTTGTGTGAGCGTCATCGAGATTGGAATATAAAACCTGCAATCCTTACCATCCTCTGATATTCCAATAATAGCTCTTCTGTCGGCCGTTCTAAAAAAATAAACATCTTCGGTTGTAGCTCCACCATTAGTAGAAATATCATCTGCAAATTCCATTTCTGCGGTGTGATTAGCTACAATGTTTATAGTACCCGGAGAATATCCTGATCCATTTGATACATTCGCACATAAAAGTCTACCTCCTCTAAATCTCCCTATATTACCATTATAACTACGATCCCTGGTTCCATCGGAAAAGAATTTTACTATTCCTAATCTTCTTGATTGATTTATCAAATAGTTTCCATCATTATCAACAGCAAATCCATTGGTTCCTTCGATTGCATCTCTGTTGCTCATCATTCTTTGCATACTTGCTGAACTATCAATTAAAAATAAAATGTTAGCTGGCACATCGCCTTCTCCTGATCCTGGAGGAATAGGTTTTGCCTGAACTTGTTGATGAATGTTCAGTAAAAATAAAATTAATAATAAATTTTTAAATATTTTAATCATAACTTATTCTAGCACAATTATATTTTCTCCATAAGTTCGTTCTATAAATTTTTCGCTTGAAATATCTAGCGACTCATAAATTTCATCACTTATCTCATATTTCGAATATAATATTAACTCACCACCCTGGTTAATTTCTTTATAACCTCTCCAGTTTTTATTTGCTGGTTCAGAACCAACATTACCATAATTATTTTTTACAAATTCATAAATTTTATTTATGTCTTTATTTGGCTCCCATGTCTCAACTCTTAAACCTACCAATTGAGATTTATATACAAATGCATAAAGTTTCGTATTTTCGAGTCCTAAATCTGGGCAGTAATCATTTGTGTTTGCACTAAATCTGTGTGTTGCTAGCTCATCTTCATCTGAGCTTTCTGACTGATCTGAAATAAAATCTAAAGTATCTTCAACTTTAGAGACTTCGCTACCTATGGAAACCCTTAAAGCATCGCAAGCAAATAAACTATTAGTGATAAATAATCCAAAAATTAAAATAAAAAAACTTATATGAGTTATTTTTTTCATTTTACTATTATAAAAAATTACCAAATTTTTTAAAGTAATGTTATTTAAATTTATGACTATTATGGGCATATTAATTTGTTAGCACAACTACAGATTCTAATGGAATTATTATATCTGGATCTTCAAAATCGTCTGCATCTGCAGTACTTGCCATCATATAACCGCATCCATAAACTCTGTATGCTGTACCTTGTCTTTGAGCATTAGTAGTTGTTTTTTTAATACTAGAACCTTTACCAGTAAACGGAGCAGATCCAATATTTACTGAAAACCACTCATATCTAAATCTTTCAAGAAATTCTCTTTCTTGTTCTACCTGATTTGCTGTGGCTAAATTATCAAGTTCAGCCGGATTTTCAAATACTGGGGCAATCAAAGTTCCAAAATTTTTATTTACTACATGTTCTGTAACTTGAATGCCTGCTCTAATTATATTTCTAAAACTATTAAAACAAGGTGTTTCAGCTGGTACAATTAAATTTCTAGGTAAGTCTCTTTTATCTACATCTCTAGCTATACCACCTACCGCACTAGCTGCAAGTTCTGCAGTATACGCACCATATGCTTCGATATCCTCAGGTGATGCTCCTGGTCCAGGTCCAGTAAGAGAGTCAACGCTAACCCACGGTCCCATCATTCTATTAATTAAACTTTTTTGTCCTTCGAGCAATGCTGTTTCTGCAACATAAAAAGTTTGTTGATACTGATCACTAGAATTATTGCTTTGATGGTCACCAGATGAAATTACAATTAATGCTCCTCCCATAAGTGACATTACTAGCAATAATACAATTGAAAGAACTAAAGCAAAACCTTTTTCGTTTTTATGTCTCATAATTTTTATGTACCTATATTTCTTGTATGAATTGTTACTACAACTGAGTCCCTTAAATATTTATCCATAAATTGTCTTGTTCGATCAGTAAGTCCCTTTACAAATCTCGGTTTATCAGCAGTAGGTTCAAATTTAAAAAATTCTCGTTTTGATCTAAATGAAAGTCTCACATCCACTGCCGTTATTCTTGTTAGATTATTTCTCGAAATATTATCCGGTCTTGGAGCCGGAATGATTACTCTTCCTTCTCTATCAAATGGAATAAATTCCATATCCACTAAATGATCACGTATTAATTCACTTTTATAACATTCTGTACATTCGCTGCTCCATGCACCTGTTTCATCACCAAGGACTTGTATCCAACTTTGTTTCGATCTGTAAACTCCATACCTTGGATCGTTTCCATTGGCATCATTGATTGGTTCGGCATAATAAGTAATTCTGTATCTTTTGTATGGTTGAATTGGATCATTCTGATTAAAGTCGTCGTATACGATATGTATTTTATCACAACACATATCATTGGTATTATTTTTTAGTA
>CACANS010000039.1 GCA_902533945.1 uncultured Pelagibacteraceae bacterium
GCAGGTGTTAAATTAAAAAGAAGTATTGGGGTTGAACCAAACTATTTTGATCCTTTTCTAATGTTAGATGAATTTGGTTCTGAAAGTAAAACTGATTATATTGGAGGTTTTCCCCCTCATCCCCATAGAGGTATTGAAACTGTAACATATATGTTGGCAGGAGATTTCGAACATAAAGATAGTACAGGTGGCCAAGGTAGAATGAAAGCAGGTGATGTTCAGTGGATGAAAACTGGAAGTGGAATTATTCATTCAGAGATGCCGGCTATGAAAGAAGGCAAGCTTCACGGATTTCAGTTATGGATAAATATGCCAGCAAAATTGAAAATGAGCAAACCTGAATATCACTATATTGATTCAGATGAGATGACGGTTCACAAAGATGATGAAAAACAAATCAAAGTAATTTCAGGAAAATTTGAAAAAGCAGAAGGTCCAATAAAAAGACATAATGTAGAACCAATTTATTTTGATATTGAATTGAAAAAAGAGAAAAAATTTATTTTTAAATTACCATCTACTCATAACTCATTTATATACTTGATTAATGGAAAAATTAATGTTGGCGATGAAATTCATGATAAAGTTAAGGACTCAACTTTAATTCTGTTAACAAAAGGTGAAGATTTAAAAGTTTCAGCTTTATCAAATGCAAAATTTCTATTAATCTCAGGTAAACCAATTGGCGAACAAATAGCTAGGGGTGGACCGTTCGTAATGAATACCAAACAAGAAATTCTTCAAGCTGTAGAGGATTACCATAACGGTACTTTTGTAAAATAAATGAAAGCAATAATAATTTCAAAAAATGGAGGTCCTGAAGTACTGGAGTTAAAAGATATTTCATTAGAACAACCAAAAGCTGACGAAGTTACAATTGAACATAAAGCAATTGGCTTAAATTACATAGATACTTATCACAGATCAGGCTTATATCCTTTGAAACTTCCTACAGGAATTGGCGCTGAAGGAGCTGGAATAATAACTGAAATTGGTTCAAATATTAAAGATTTTAAAATTGGTGATAGAGTTGCTTATGCTGGAGCTCCTTTGGGATCCTATTCAACACACCGAAATTATCCTACAAAAAATTTAATAAAAGTTCCTGATAATATTGATTTTGAAATAGCCGCAACACTCATGACAAAAGGTCTAACTACTTTTTATTTATTACACAAAACTTACCCTGTTAAAATAGGTGAAACAGTTTTATTTCATGCTGCTGCAGGCGGTGTTGGTCAAATTTTTGGTCAATGGGCAAAAAGTCTTGGCTGTGAAGTAATAGGAACAGTTGGTTCAGATGATAAAATTGAAAAAGCTAAAAACAATGGTTACGATCATATAATTAATTATAATAAAGAAAATTTTGTAAAAAAAGTTTTAGAGATTAGTGGTGGCAAAGGAGTTCCTGTTGTTTATGACGGGGTTGGAAAAAGTACGCTTGAAGGTTCATTGGAGTGCTTAAGTGTAAGAGGAATGTTGGTTTCATTTGGAAATGCATCTGGACCTTTGCCTGATATTAACGTTCCTAAATTAATACAACCAAAGGGCCTTTATTTAACCAGACCATCAATGCAACAATATTTGAGCACTAAGGAAGAAATTAATGAAGCATCAAAAATATTATTCGAAAAAGTAGGTTCTAGAAAAGTAAAAATAGAAATATTTAAAAAATACAAAATTGAAAATGCAGTAGATGCTCATAAAGACCTGGAAGGAAGAAAAATTTTAGGTCCAGCTATTATTGTTCCTTAGTCTAAATCAATTTTCATATCTGACAAATGAAGTTTTAAAGTTTCAGTTGAAAGATGAATATCTCTAATAAAAAATAAAACAGAAATTATCATTGCAAGGCAACATGATCCAAAAATGACTCGCGCTACAAAAATCATATCTAAGTAAAGTGCAAAAACTGTTAGCATATTAAATAAAAATCCAAAACTAGCAAATGCAAGTGCATACTTTAACCATTTAACTCTGCCATTTAAATTAATTAACTGTTTTTCCCATTCTGGAGGAATATGTTTTTCCCAAACATATTCATCGTGAATTTTTCTAATCAAATTACTTAATGTATGAAAGCGACCTGCATAAACGCTCATTAACAAGGGTATTGCTGGAAACATAAGTGCTGTGACTGTGTAATCTATATTCATTTCGAATCATTTGATTATGGTACCAGGCTTTGTTATTTACAAGAAAAATATATGGATAATAAAATTTCCAACTTTATAGAACTCACAAGATTAAAAAAACCAATTGGTTTTATGTTGTTATTTTGGCCTTGTGTTTGGGGTTTAACTTTAGCTTATGATTTTAATTCCTCAATAATCCTTTTTTTTAAATTTATTATTTTATTTCTATGTGGATCAATTTTAATGAGATCTGCAGGTTGCATTATTAATGATATCGTAGATAAAAATTTTGATACAAAAGTAGAGCGAACAAAAAAAAGACTTATAGCTTCAGGAAAAATATCTATTCAATTAGGAATTATATACGCCCTTATATTGTGTTTTATTGCTTTATTGATTCTTCTAAACTTTAATAATTTCACAATCATTTTGGCTTTTTGCTCAATGCCATTGGCATTCACATATCCTTATATGAAAAGATTTACTCACTGGCCTCAACTTTATTTGGGAATAACTTTTAATTTCGGATTATTGCTTGGATGGACAGCTATTTTTTCTGAAATTTCTATTGAGCCAATAATTTTTTATTTAGGAGCCATATTTTGGACACTTGGATACGACACTGTTTATGGATATCAAGATATTAAAGATGATGAAATTATAGGAGTAAAATCTACATCAATATTATTTAAAAATAATCCAAAAATGTTTCTTTTTTTTAGCTACTTACTTTTTATAATTTTTTACCTTATGACTGGTTTTTTTATGAAATTCTCTGTATTTTTTTTTTTAATTTCTTTAGTGCCATTAGCACATTTGCTCTTTCAATTAATAAAATTTAATTCTAATGAACCATCAAATTGTCTCAAAATATTTAAAAGTAATAATCAATTTGGATTATTAGTTTTTATAAATTTAATATTTGAAAAAGTTCTATTTTAATATGACCAACATAGAAATTATAAAAAGATTATTTAGAGATTACACAAAAAACTATCTCCACAAAATATTCTTATCAGTTTTTTTCTCCCTTTTAGTTGCTACTAGCACATCATCTATTGCTTGGTTGTTAGACCCAGCTATTGAAAAAATATTTATAGAAAAAAACCAAACATTAATTTTTATTATTCCTGGTTTTATCATTTTAGCTTTTGCAACTAAGGGAGTGTCACTTTATTTAGCAAAAGTAATTATGATTGGAGTTGCAGAAGATGTAAAAAAAAATATTCAAGCTGATATGCTAAAATCAGTAATTAAAGCAGACACAAAATTAATAGAAAATAAGCATACTGGAAAATTTGTTTCAAATCTTACTTTTGATGTAGGAATGATAACAAACCTTGTAAGCACTGGATTATTAAACGTAACTAAAGATACCCTAACATTAATCGGATTGTTAAGTGTAATGTTTTACCAAAATTGGAAATTGTCAATCATCGCTCTTTTAATGATACCCTTGGCTAGCTTCTTTGCTAGAAGTCTTGGAAAAAGAATGGGTAAAGTATCAACTGAACTTCAAGAAAAAGCAGGTTCACTAACAACATATTTGATGGAAATATTTAAAAATCATAAACTAATTAAAATTTTCCAAAAAGAAGATTTTGAAAAAAAAAGATCTGATAATTATCTAGATGAATTAAAAGAGAAATCTAAAAAAGCAATGATAGTTCTTGTTAGAGCGTCTCCTATAATGGAAACACTTACTGGGATTATGATAGCCGTTCTAATTTTTTATTCTGGAAAATTAATTATTAAAGATGAGTTAGATATAAATAATTTTTTTTCTTTTTTAGCTGCAATGATGCTTGCATATCAACCAGTTAGATCATTGGCCACTTTAAATATTGCCATAAATCAATCAATTTCAGCATCGAAAAGAGTTTTGCCCGTAATTGATTATGAAAGTACCATAATTGAAAAATCATCGGATAAAATTTTAGAAATTGATAAAGCTAATATTGAATTTAAAGATGTAAGTTTTAAGTATGAAACTAAGACAAACTCTATATTAAATTCTATAAATTTAAAAATCACTGGTAACAAGATGACCTCTTTGGTTGGTCATAGTGGTGCGGGTAAGTCTACAATTTTAAATTTGATACCCCGATTTTATGACTGTGAAAAGGGAAATATAACAATCGATAATCAATCTATATATAAAGTAAAACTTTCATCTTTGAGAAAAAATATTTCTTTAGTTTCCCAAGATGTTACTTTGTTTGATGATACGATAAAAAATAATATTGCTTATGCTAATATTGACTGCACTGAAGATGAAATAAAGCAAGTTGCTGAATTATCTTTTTCAAGCGAATTTATTGAAAAATTACCAAATAAATATGAAACTTTGATTGGAGAAAATGGTGTAAGACTGTCGGGTGGTGAAAAACAAAGAATTTCTATTGCCCGAGCAATGCTTAAAAAAAGCCCAATAATTCTTTTAGATGAAGCTACCTCTTCATTAGATTCAGAAACAGAAAGTAAAATTCAAAGGGCATTGCAATTATTAATTAAAAATAGAACAACCATTGTTATAGCCCATAGATTATCAACAATTCTAAGTTCCGACACCATATACGTCATAGATAAAGGAACCG
>CACANS010000040.1 GCA_902533945.1 uncultured Pelagibacteraceae bacterium
TGGGATGAAAGTGCAGAAGATGAATGGTTAATATTAATTTATATTAAGGATAATTCTCCAAATAATGAAATAATAATTGAAGATAAATCTAACCCTGAAAAAAGTAATTCTTATGAGTTTAAATCCAATGAAATATTTAAAGCTTCTGATTTGATGGTAGATTCATTGACACAATTACTTGCTAGAGAAAGATCTAAAAAAGCGAGTTAATACTATCCATTAACAAAAATTGATACTCCTCTTTGATTTATATTTACATCATAATTTTGGGTATCGGGAGGAAAAGCTCTTTGACTACAATCAAGACGATCACACTTTCTGCAGGAAACACCAATTTTAGATTCAGTTTTTTCATCATTTAAGTTTAGACCATCAGCATAAACAAAATCTTTAGCATATTTAATTTGACAACCAAGACCAATTGAAAGCAAACCTTTCTCCTCGCCATATTTAGAAATTCCTTTTTCTACTGTTCTTGCTATACAAACATATTTTTCTCCATCAGTCATTCTACTGACAGCAGCACTAATTTTACCAGGATTAGAAAAACTACTATAAACATTCCATTTTGGACAAGCACCACTTAACCTAGGTAATTCAATTCCAGAAAGTGAAAATCTTTTTGAAACATTTCCACTTCTGTCAACTCTAATCATATGTAATGGAATGCCTCTTAATTTCGGATCAGGATTATTAAGGCAAGTAACTCTGTGGCAAACTTGTTCAAAAGAAACAGCAAACGTTGATTGTAGAAGTTCTAAGTCGTATCTATGTTTTTTTACACATTCATTAAAAAAAGTTTCATAAGGCATTATTATTGCTGCCCCAGCATAGTTAAGCAAAGCAACTTTAGTGACCTTTCTACTTGTTTCTGATGGAAAAGAAAACTCATCTAAATATTCGTTTATTATTTCATCAGCTTCTAATTGTGCTACCAGAGCTGCAGCAAATAATTTTTTGGTTTCGAGGTTTAATAAATCTGATAAATGGAACTCTTTTTTTTCAGGAAAAAATATTTTAGAAAAGGGTTTATTTTCTTCTGGCAGTATATCTTTAACTATTATTTTATGTTTTTCTTTTAGATAATTACAAAGAGATAGATATCTTGTTCTATTATTCATTTTAACTTTTTGGTAAATATCTGTTGCAAATTCTTCGAGTTTAGGAAAATAATTTTCAAATTTTTGAATAAAGTCTGATACTATTTCTCCTGGAAAAGTTGTTCCACCTGCATATATTTTTTTTTCTATATTTTGACCCAATTCATGCTCTTTGTTTTTGTGGTCAATTCCAAGTTTAATTAATGCTTTAGCGATTTTAGGATTCAGTCTAACAATTTCTTGTACTTCCTCTGATCGAATATCTAAGTCATCTAATAAGGAAATTTTTACGATTTCTTGAGTCCGTGATTCTAGATCTGGATCCATTCTTTTGGTTAAATCTTCTTTTTCTAATTCTAATAAATCTTGAATTCTCAATAATAAATCTCCATCAGGTTTTCTTTGATTAGATTCAATTAGTGAAAGATACGCTGGAGTTATTCCCAAATCTTTGGCGAGCGTAATAGCTTTAATATTTCGATTTTGCCTTTTAGCGCGAATTATTTGTCCATAATTATATATTTTTCGCATTTTATTAACTCATAGTTAATATTTTGTTAATTTTTTGTTAAAATTTTAATCAATTTATCATATAAAATCAATAAAAAACTTTACTAGTTAATATTTTGTTAATAATGTCTTTTTATGAACAATTTAATCAATTCTGAAAATAAAGACAAACCATCTAACTGTGTGTCTTATCATGACGACATATGTTTTGCAGAACATAGCCATGAACAAGAAAATCAGGGTTAATTAAAATATTCTTTAAAATAAGAAATTCAATTTAAATAGGCGGTTTTAATAATGTCGAAATCCAATGTATCTTTTGAAGCAAAGAGATTTTCAGGAATTAAGAGAGATTATACCAAAGAAGAAGTTGAAAGATTAAGAGGTTCAATAAAAATTCATTACTCAATGTGTGAACACCAATCAAAAAAACTATGGCATTTGTTAAACACTCAAGATTATGTGAATACTTTGGGTTCATTGTCAGGAAATCATTCTGTTCAACATGCAAAAGCTGGATTAAAAGCAATTTATGTAAGTGGTTGGCAGATAGCAGCTGATGCTAATACAGCTGGCGAAATGTATCCCGACCAATCATTATATCCATTCGATAGTGCACCAAAACTAGTAGAGTCAATAAATAATGCTCTTATTAGAGCGGATCAAATACAACACATGGAGCTTAAAGATGGTGATATGAAACCTGAAAATCAAATAGATTATATGTTGCCAATAATAGCTGATGGAGAAGCAGGGTTTGGAGGACCGTTAAATGTATTTGAATTAACAAAAAAATTTATAAAAGCTGGATCAGCAGGTGTGCACTTCGAAGATCAATTGGCTAGTGAAAAAAAATGTGGCCACATGGGGGGTAAAGTATTAGTGCCTACAAGTACAATGTTGAAAAATTTAAAAGCAGCAAGGTTAGCCTCAGACATAGCGGATGTTCCATTAATTATTCTTGCTAGAACAGATGCTAATGCTGCAAAACTTATTACAAACGATCACGATGATAATGATAAACCTTTTTTAACTGGAGAGAGATCTCCTGAAGGATTTTATTATGTAAAAAATGGAATTGATCAAGCAATTTCGAGAGGATTAGCATACGCACCCTATGCTGATTTAATTTGGTGCGAAACTGCTACACCAAATTTAGAAGAGGCAAAAAAATTTGCAGACGCAATACATAAAGAATTTCCCGACAAAATATTAGCATATAATTGTTCACCATCATTTAATTGGAAAAAACATTTATCAGATAAAGAAATATCAACTTTTCAAAAAAAAATAGCAGAAATGGGTTATAAATTTCAATTTATAACACTTGCAGGATTTCATACACAAAATATTGCAGTATTTGAATTAGCAGAAAAATATAAATCAGAAGGTATGACTGCTTATTCTAAAATACAGGAACTTGAGTTTGCAAGAGAAAAAGATGGTTATACAAGTGTTAAACACCAAAGAGAAGTTGGAACATCTTATTTTGATGCAGTTTCAAATACAATAAGCTCAGGCAAAAGTTCTACAACTGCGATGGAAGGATCAACTGAGTCTGAGCAATTCTAAGCAGATTTTAGTTCTTGTACTTTATTCCAAGCAGAATTTATAGCTCTCATTTTTTTTTTACTTTCCTCGATTACCTCTGTAGGAACGCCTTTATTCATTAATAAATCAGGATGATGTTCTTTGCTTAATTTAATATATCTTTTTCTAATAATTTGAAGATCGTCTTCAGGTTTACTTTCTAAAACAATATAAGGATTAAGTTTGTCAGAAGATTTTCTACTTTCTTTTATACTATTTAATTGAACCTCCTTTAATCCAAATATTTGAGCTATATGTTGGATCATATTTAATTCAGATTGGCTAACATGACCATCTGCTTCTGCAATATAAAATAAAATATTTATGACCTCTTCAAGCACATAAGGATTATTTTTATAAATTTGTGCTATTTGTTGAGCATAAGGTTCATAACCTGTTGTTTCTTTTTTTGCTTGATTAAATATTTTACCAACCTGATCTATTTCATTTTCTGGGATTTTTAGTTTATCTTTGACTGCTACCAGTTCTTCTCTACTTACACTTCCATCTGCTTTACTTAGTTTAGCTGATAAAACAATTAAGGATAAAGCAAATATTTGTTGTGGTTGTCTAAAAGATCCAAAACCACCTGCTGATCTTGCTCTTGATATTTTTCCACCTATAAGCGATCCTAATAACATCCCAAATGGGCCACCGATAGAAAATCCTACCATTCCTCCAATTAAACTTCCCCAGATAGACATATGATTAAATTTAAATATAATTTAATTTTTTTATGTTAACAACAAGTATAGTTCTTGTAATTTTGTATATCATTTATAGATGGTCCGTATCATGGATAGAATACTATAATCAACTTGATAAAAGATTTGGAATGTCTATCTGGAGATATAGTTATGATTATCCTGTTATTGGAAAAAGAGATGTTTCAATTTTAGATGATAAAGAATTTGTTTTACTCAGAAGGAAAAGGAATAGGGTAGTTACATTTATGTACTTCATCTTCTTTATATCATTTGTTGTATTTATGTCCTTCATGAATCAGATTCTTATGAGAATAATAAATTGATAATGGAGAATTTAATTCTATTTAAAATCTTTAAGCCTATACTCCCATTCTCCCATTTTTTTATACTTAACTTTTAAAATCAAATTATTTTTTTTGTATAACCAAATGTCAAAATTTAATTTTTTATCATCTGGTAAATTTTCGTTTTTAGATTTTAATTTATAATGGTCTACGGAATAATTTTGACCATTAATAATTAAGTTTTCATTTTTTACAAAACTTACAACTTGCTCTTTTATACTCCCAGAAAGTGGACTAATTTGTTTATTGGCTTTTAAAATTTTATGGTTCCACCAATTTCCAATT
>CACANS010000041.1 GCA_902533945.1 uncultured Pelagibacteraceae bacterium
TATGTTTGCATTAAGAAAATATTTTTTTTTCATCATTCACAAAATATTTTTAAACAAGCCATTCTTACAGCTACACCTAATTCAACTTGTTCTTTTATTACACTTTTATTAATATCATCAGCTAATTTAGTATCTATTTCAATTCCTCTATTCATCGGACCCGGATGCATTATTAAAGCATCTTTTTTTGCATGACTTAATTTATCAGGAGTTAATCCGAAATATTCATAGTATTCTCTGTTAGATGACAAAAATGAACTGGTCATTCTTTCATTTTGTAATCTTAACATCATAACTATGTCACATTCTTTTATACCTTTTTCCATGTTTGAAAATGTGTTTACTCCAAGTTTTTCAATATTTTTAGGAAGTAAATTTGACGGTGCAACTATATTAACTTCAGCACCCAACATGTTAAGAAGATATATATTTGATCTAGCAACTCTTGAATGAAGTATATCTCCACAAATTGCTATTTTAAGTCCTTGAATTTTATTTTTTCTATCGATTATTGTTAGAGCATCTAATAGAGCTTGCGTAGGGTGTTCTCTTCGGCCATCCCCAGCATTTAACACAGCACAATTAACTTTTTGAGATAATAAATTACAAGCGCCAGAGTCTTGGTGTCTAACTACAATAATATCAGGGTGCATTGCATTTAATGTCATTGCAGTATCAATTAATGTTTCACCTTTTTTAATTGCTGAATTAACAATGTTCATTGACATAACATCGGCACCCAATCTTTTACCTGCTAATTCAAAAGAACTTTGAGTTCTAGTTGAAGGTTCAAAAAATAAATTTATCTGAGTTTTTCCTCTTAATATATCGAGTTTTTTATTTTTGCTTTTATTTAGTGAAATAAAATCTTTTGCTTCTTCAAGTATAAGATGCACATCTGCAATAGATAAGTCTTGAATTCCTAATAAATGTTTCTGTGATATTTTAACAGCTTTCTTTGATATGGCCATTAAAACCAACTCTATAGCTGTTAATTAGTTTTTAAGCAAGCATTAATTATTTAAATAATCTATTGCTCCCTGAAGCATAAATGCTGAAGCTTTACCGTCTAAATTTTTGGTTCTTTTGTTAACATTTACATCTAATTGGCTAGATAAATTAAATGCACCAACAGTGGACAATCTTTCGTCCCAAAGAGCTATTGGAGTTTCTATTTTTTTTGCTATTAAATTGGCCTTTGATTTAATTGATTTAGAAGCTTTTCCAGAGGATCCATCCATATTAATCGGGTTACCAACGATTATACCTTGAATATTATTTTCCTTAACTATTTTTTTTAATTCATGAATTAAGTTTTCCATTGATGTAAAACCAATTGTTTTAAATGGTGTTGCTATCAATCTTTTATCATCACATATAGATATTCCAATCCTTTTTGAGCCCATATCAACACCAAGGAGTCTTGATTTTTTCTCAATTTTTATCTTTAGTTGTTCTATAGTGATCATGTTGTATTTTTCTATTATAATGATAGATCTAAATATCATATGACAATAGATCTTAAAACAGTAAAACATATATCTAAATTATCTAGAATTTCTCTAGATGAAGAAAAAGCCAAGAAATTAGAGATTGATTTAAATTCAATATTTAAATGGATTGAACAACTTAACCAATTAAAAACTGAAAATGTAGAACCTTTAAGTTCTATAGTCGAAACAAAACTTAGACTTAGAAAAGATGAAATTAAATCCAAAAATATAAGAGAAGAGATACTTAAAAATTCACCAGATGAAAATAAAGATTTTTTTGTTGTTCCAAAGGTCGTTGAATAATGTCAAATATTATTGATCTTAGTTTATCAGAATTAGTTTTAAATATAAAAAATAAAAAAATTTCATCTAATGAAGCTACATCCGCATATATTGAAAGGTCAAAAAAATCTAAAAATTTAAACACATATAATGAAGAAACCTTCGACACTGCTTTAAAAAAGGCTACTGAGTTTGACTCAAAGCCTGATTTTAATAAAAAGCTACCCGGTGTACCCATTGCTGTAAAAGATTTATTTTGTACAAAAAATGTAAAAACAACAGCAAGTAGCAAAATACTAAATAATTTCATTCCAACATATGAGTCCACAGTGACTCAAAATTTATGGAATAATGGGTCAATATTACTAGGTAAATTAAATTGTGATGAATTTGCTATGGGTTCTTCAAATGAAACAAGTTATTTTGGCAATGTAATTAGTCCAATTGATAAAGATTTAGTTCCCGGAGGTTCTTCTGGTGGTTCTGCCTCAGCTTTAGCAGCAAAATTAACACCAGCAACTATAGGCACAGATACAGGAGGATCAATTAGACAGCCTGCATCATTTACAGGAACAGTTGGATTAAAACCTACATATGGAAGTTGTTCTAGATATGGAATAGTCGCATTTGCATCATCATTGGACCAAGCAGGACCAATGACAAGAAATGTTAAAGATGCAGCTCTATTATTAGAAGTAATGAGTTCTTTTGATAATAATGATTCAACTTCAGTAGATTTCGAAAGACCTTTATATTCAAAAAATTTATCGAAAGATATTAAAGGTAAAAAAATTGGAATTCCAAAAGAGTATAGAGCTGAAGGTATGTCGGAAGAAATTGAAAAACTATGGGAAGATGGAAAAAACTATTTAAAAGATTGTGGTGCTGAAATTATTGATGTTTCACTTCCACATACAAAATTTGCATTACCAACTTACTACATAGTTGCACCTGCAGAAGCTTCATCCAATCTTGCAAGATATGATGGTGTAAAATATGGTTTTAGAACTGAAGGTGATAATTTAATCGATATGTATGAAAAAACTAGATCTGCAGGATTTGGTGACGAGGTAAAGAGAAGAATTATGATTGGTACCTATGTTTTATCATCAGGTTATTATGATGCATATTATTTGAAAGCGCAAAAAGTTAGAAGATTAATTAAAAACGATTTTACTAATGTATTTCAAAAAGTTGATGCAATACTAACACCTTCAACACCTTCTTCAGCATTTAAAATTGGAGAAAAATCAAATGACCCTGTTTCCATGTATCTAAATGACATATTTACAGTTCCTGTAAATCTTGCTGGTTTACCTGGAATTTCTATTCCAGCAGGATTAGACAAAAAAGGATATCCACTAGGTCTGCAAATAATTGGCAAATCCTTTGCAGAACAAAATATTTTAAATATAGCTTATTCTATGGAAGATAAAATAAATTTTAAATTTAATTTAAATGAGTGGTGGATGAATGAGTAAAGATTTTCTGATAGAGAGGAATGGAAAAAAGTATGAAGTAGTAATTGGACTTGAAGTTCACGCTCAAGTACAATCAGAATCAAAATTATTTTCCACATCATCTACTAAGTTTGGTAGTGAACCCAATACGCAAGTAAGTTTAGTTGATGCAGCATTTCCTGGGATGTTACCAGTAATTAATGAGTTTTGTATTAAGCAAGCTATAAAAACTGGAATTGGATTAAATGCTAAAATAAATAATAAATCTGTTTTCGATAGAAAAAATTATTTTTATGCAGACTTACCACAGGGATATCAAATATCTCAATATAAAGACCCAATTGTAGGTGAAGGTTCAGTTGTTCTTGATTTAACATCAGGATCAAAAACTGTAGGAATTGAAAGATTGCATTTAGAACAAGATGCTGGAAAAAGTATTCATGATATTGATCCGAAAAATACATTAGTTGATTTAAATAGATCAGGTGTTGCCTTAATGGAAATTGTAAGTAAGCCAGATCTAAGATCACCAGAAGAAGTTAATGTTTATATAAAAAAATTAAGATCAATAATGAGATATTTAGGTACTTGTGATGGAAATATGCAGGAGGGCTCACTTAGAGCAGACGTTAACGTATCTGTTAGAAAACAAGGTGACGATAAATATGGAACTAGATGTGAAATTAAAAACATAAATTCTATTAAGTTTATGCAAATGGCCATAGAACATGAAGCAAATAGACAAGTTGATGTTCTGGAAGAAGGTGGAAAAATTGATCAAGAAACAAGACTTTTTGATACAAAAAAAAATGAAACAAGATCAATGAGATCTAAAGAAGATGCTCACGATTATAGATATTTTCCAGATCCCGATCTATTACCATTGGAATTTAGTAATGATTATGTTGAAAGTATTAAAAAAGAAATTCCAGAACTTCCAGATCAAAAAAAATCACGTTTTATCGAA
>CACANS010000042.1 GCA_902533945.1 uncultured Pelagibacteraceae bacterium
AGTTCGGTTCCATGTACACCTCTTGGATGTTATTTATTAATTAAAAAAATCGAACCAAATTTAACCGGAAAAAAAGCAGTTGTTGTAGGAAGATCTAATTTAAATGGAAAACCAATGACACAGCTTCTTTTAAAAGAAAATTGTACAGTTACAATTACACATTCTAAAACAAAAGATCTAAAAGGAGAGTGTTTGAAAGGTGATATTATTGTTGCAGCAGTAGGAATACCTGAACTTATAAAAGGTGATTGGGTTAAAAAAGATGCAATTGTAATAGATGTAGGAATTAATAAAACAGAGAAAGGAATAGTAGGTGACGTAGCATTTGATGAAGTTTCAAAAGTTGCAAAGGCTTTAACACCAGTGCCCGGGGGTGTGGGACCAATGACAATTGCCTGTTTATTAAAAAATACTATTGAGTGTTTTAAAAGATTAAATAATTATTAATTAATTTTATTATTCATTATTTTTATAAATATATTTTCTAATTCATTTATAAAAAGTTTATTTTCGAATAAATATTTTGATGCTTGATTTTTAAAATAATTTTTTTGATCTAAAGCTTTTTTTTCTTCTAGATTTGCAATTTCAACAGATAAATCAACATATTCATCAACTGTATTAACAACAGGAGAATTTTCTAACTTCATTTGATCGTAAGCAGCTTTAACAATTCGAGCTTTTAAATAATTACTAGGCAAAGTTACGGTTGGTGTTCCATAGTACATTGACTCATGAAAACTATTACCTGCACCAAAATAAAGAGGATCTAATAATACCGATGCTTGTCCACAATGGTTTATAAATTCTTCCTCTCTCATTCTATCAATAAAAAACAAACGTTCTATGTTTCCATTAACTTTTTTTTTTAATCTTTCATAAATACTTTTTGTTAAAACATTATTTGAATCTTTTAGAAAGAAAATTTTTGCTTTTTTATCTTTAATTAATATTTTTTTAATAATTTCATCGAAATCTGGATGAAATTTAAATAAACTTTGAGGGCTGCAATATTTATTTCTTATAGATAAGTGTTCATTTTTTAACTGAAAATTATTTTCAACTTTTGGCTTATAAAAATACATTGGTAAATGATCAACTAAAATTAATTTTTCACTATAATGATTTTGTGCTGTTTTAATCTCACATAACTTTGAAGATAAAAAATAATCTATATTTTTATTTCCTGTTGTTTCTGGATGTCCCCAAGAAGTAATTTGAAATTTAGCTAAACGCAAGTAAGATAAGAAATACAAATCGTTTGACATATGAATATCAGGGTAAAATAAAATATCTAATTTATTATTTTTTATTGAATAAACTTTTTCTTCAAAATTTTCTGATAAAAATATATTTGTTATATTTTCATTTACTTCTAATTCCATCATTTTCTTAAAAGAATTTCCTTTTCTTGTTTTAAAGGAATGAAAAACTATAATTTCAAATTTTTTTTTGTCTAGATTTTCTATTATACCACTAAAAAGCTTAAATATTGTGTGATCACTAAAAAATTGAGAAATAAATCCAATTCTAATTTTGTCAGTATCATTTTTTATTATGTTAATATCTTGATTTAATTTGGGATAAATTTTTCTATACAATGTTGTGATCTTTTTATTAATTTTAAGATTATCATGTTCATCGTATGACAGTTGAAATATAGGTGGTAATATATTGAATTTAGATACATCTAATTCTATATTTTTTTTACTTAAAATATTGTCTAAGTTTTTATTAAGAATATCTCTATTTAATTTGATTTCTTCTTTTGAATTTGCAAAATTAGGAAAATACAATTTACTTCTAATTTCTTCCTTTAATGATAATTTATTTTTATTTTTTCTTTCTAATGTAACTTCATTAAGTTTATTTTTATTGTTAGTTTCTTTGTAAATTTTTTGTAATAATTCGAATGCTTTTTCATCATCATCATCATTTTGATTTAAGGCTTTATTCAAAACATCTATTGAATTTTCAAATTTACCTTGACTATAAAGAGATAAGGCTAAATTTTCCAATATACCAATATTTTTTGGAAATAATAATGATGCCTTTTCAAAATATTCTGTAGATAGTTGAAAATTATCTTTTTTATATTCTTTGATCCCTAAATTTAAAATTTTTAAAGCTTCTTCTTTTTTTTCCATTAATATAATTAAACTTATCTTAATTTTTTTTTGTGATAACTAATAAATTTTTCTACATTTGATTTATTAAATGTTTTATTTTCTTCGAAAGATACTTTTTTCATCGAGTATGCCTTACTTTTTGTTATCCTAGATACAATTGTTACATTGCCTTTGTATAATTTTAATTTAACTGATCCATTTACTTTATTTTTCTTTAAGTCTACTATTTTTTGTAATTTAAATCTTTCTTTTGAGTACCAATAACCATTGTAAATAAGTTCTGCATATCTTGGCATAATATTATCTTTTTTATGCATAGTTTTTTTATCTAAAGTAACAGACTCAATAGCTCTATGGGCAGTTATCAATAAAGTTCCACCGGGTGTTTCATATACTCCTCTTGATTTTATTCCAATAAATCTATTTTCAACTAAATCAACCCTTCCAATTCCATTTTTTCCTGCAAGATTATTTAATTTTTCTAAAAGTTTTGATGGAGAATATTTTTTTCCATTTATAGATATTGGATCGCTATTTTTAAATTTTATAGTTACAAATGAATTTTTGTTTGGAGCTTTTTCTGGGGAAATGGTTCTCTGAAAAATAAATTCTGGCGCTGCATTTTTAGGGTTTTCTAAAATTTTTCCCTCAGTTGAAGTATGAAATAAATTATCATCAATTGAAAATGGAGATGCACCTCTTCTATCTTTTGGAATTGGAATATTATTTTTTTTTGCATATTTTATAAGATCTGTTCTTGATTTTAGTTTCCATATTCTCCAAGGTGAAATAATTTTAATTTTAGGTCCGAAATAATGATAACCTAGTTCAAATCTTACTTGGTCATTACCTTTTCCAGTTGAACCATGAGAAACCGCGTAAGCATTAAATTTTTTTGCAACCCTAATTTGGTCTTTAGCAATTAGAGGTCTTGCTATTGAGGTACCTAATAAATAAACACCTTCGTAAATCGCGTTACCCCTTATCATTGGATAAATATAGTCTTTAACAAAAGTGTCCTTTAAATTTTTTATAATAATTTTTTTAACACCAAATTTTTTTGCGTTTTTAATAATTTTGTTTTTATTAATTTTTTGACCAATATCTGCTGTATAAGTAATTACTTCAGAATTATATTTTTCTTGCAGCCATTTTAAAATTATTGAAGTATCTAACCCGCCTGAATAGGCAAGGACAATTTTCTTTTTTGATTTCATTTACTATTATTTATGAGCAACTTTTTTTTGCACTATTATAGGCTTTTGAGAATCCCATTAGTGAGTAATGATCTATTGTTTGTGAACCTTTTTGATTGTATCCTGTAATCATTATTCTTGAACCAGCTTTCATTGCTTTTATCATTTTTCTTTCTATTTTTTGATTTGCTATCCAGGCAAAGTTGTCTTGTGAGATATCAAATTTAAATTTTTTTTTGCCTGATTTTGCAATAATAGAATTTTTTTTATTATATTCGTATCCAGATGTAATACTTATTTCATCTAAGATCTTTTCATTTGGTCTAAAGCTTACAAATAATCTTGATTCCCTTTTATTTTTTTTCGGTGATTGTAAAACTGGCTTTGTTTGAGCAAAGCATGTTTTTTCGTTATCATTTTTTAAAACTATTGTTTCCCAATCTTTAAATTTCCCGATTTTTTTTATTTCTTCAGCAAAAACTTTATTGTTGAGTAATAAAATAATAAATAAAATTATGAAGTATTTAATTATGGACATGGATTAGGGTAAATTTTTTGAATTTCGTTAATTTCTTCAATAATATCATCAGTTAATTTTACATTTACACTTTCTATGTCAGTTTTCAACTGCTCCATAGTTGTAGCACCAATAATAACACTTGT
>CACANS010000043.1 GCA_902533945.1 uncultured Pelagibacteraceae bacterium
ATTTTTCTTAAGCATGCAATTGAAGCATTTCTCATGACTTGATATTCTTTGTCTGTAAGAGTTAAAGCGGGTGCTATTGTAATGGAATCTCCTGTGTGAATTCCCATAGGGTCTAAATTTTCAATAGAGCATATAATGATACAGTTATCTTTTCTGTCTCTAACAACTTCCATTTCAAATTCTTTCCAGCCTTCCAAGCACTCTTCTACTAAAACTTGATTTACTGGAGATGTATCAAGACCTTCTTTAACACGTTTAAAAAAATCTTTTTGAGTTTTGGCTATGCCACTTCCTAGCCCCCCAAGAGTGAATGCAGGTCTGATTATCGCTGGTAAACCAACTTTACTTAAACATTTTTTAATTTTTTTAATATTGTTAACGATTTCTGATCTTGGAAGATTTAATCCAATATCTCTCATATTTTTTCTAAATTTTTTTCTATCCTCAGCATTAGAAATAGCTTTTGAATTTGCTCCAATTAATTTGATTTTATATTTTTTGAGTAACCCAATTTTTTCTGCTTTGATTGCCAAATTTAGCGCAGTTTGCCCACCCATAGTTGGTAAAATTGCATCGGGTTTTTCTTTTAATAAAATTTTTTCTAAAATGTCTATTGTTATTGGCTCAACGTAAGTTTTATCCGCAACACCAGGATCAGTCATAATTGTTGCGGGGTTTGAGTTTATTAATATTACCTTATAGCCTTCATCTTTTAATGCTTTGCATGCCTGGGTACCAGAGTAATCAAATTCACATGCTTGGCCAATAATTATTGGTCCGGCCCCAACTACTAAAATTTTTTTAATATCTTTTCTTTTTGGCATTTTTTTTAACTAAATTAATAAATTGATTAAATAAGTAATGACTATCTTGAGGTCCTGGATTTGACTCCGGATGATACTGAACAGAAAAAACAGGTTTATTTTTTAATTTTATTCCTTCTACAGAATTATCGAATAAAGATTTATGTGTCATCTCAACATTTTTTGGTAAGCTTTCTTTCAATACTTCAAACCCATGATTTTGACTTGTTATCTCAACTTTACCGTTAATTAGATTTTTTACTGGATGATTCGCACCTCTATGACCCAATTTCATTTTTTTTGTTTTTGCTTTGAGTGCCAAAGATAAAAGTTGGTGTCCAAGACAAATTCCAAATACTGGAATATTTGTTTTAATTAATTTTTGGATTATATTTATTGCATATCTTCCAGTTGCTGCAGGATCACCAGGTCCATTTGATAAAAAGATACCATTTGGTTTCAATTTAATTATCTCTTTAGCTTCAAGATTACAAGGCACAACTATCACTTCACAATTAAAATTTGAAAAATATCTTAATATATTTTTTTTAATTCCATAATCTATAGCAATGATCTTGAAAGTTTTTTTTTTATTTTTTTCATAACCAATTCCTTTTTTCCAGGTTTTAAAACCTTTCCAAATATATTTTTTTTTGGTTGTAACTGTCTTTGCTAAATCTAGCCCTTTTAATCCTGGCCATTTTACAGAATTATTTATAAGTTTTTTTATATTTATATTAGCTTTTTTGTTATAGGAAATAGTACCTTTTGGTGCACCATTATCTCTAATATAATTTGTTAAGCTTCTCGTATCTAGCCCCGTAAGACCTATAATTTTATTTTTCTTAAGCCATAAGTCTAAATTTTTTAAAGATCTATAATTAGAAGGATTTGTTATTTCTGAGTTTAGTATGACTCCTTTGGTCCAAATTTTATCTGATTCAAGATCATCATTATTAGTTCCAACATTTCCTATGTGTGGGAATGTGAAATTAATTATTTGCCCAGCATACGACGGATCAGAAATAATTTCTTGATAACCAGTTAATGATGTATTGAAACATATCTCACCCGTGGCAGTTCCCTCATACCCAATGCCTAAGCCTTTATAAACGGTTTTATTTTCAAGAACTAAAACACCTGGTTATCAAGAAATTATTTCTGATCCGTCGTATGCTGGGCAAATAATTAATTTCACATTCCCACACATAGGAAATGTTGGAACTAATAATGATGATCTTGAATCAGATAAAATTTTAAAAAAATAATTTTTTATTTTGAACAAAATTTTCTATAAGTTAGATTAAAAAAATGTCTTTAAGAGAAAAAATCGATAACGACTATAAAAATGCTTTAAAATCAAAAGATAAGAATAAAATATCAACTTACAGGTTAATTTTAGCAGGGATTAAAGATTTAGATATTAACAATAGATCGGGTCCAGACAAGAAAGAAACAGTTGATGAAGATATAAAAAAACTGTTAAAAAAAATGATAAAACAAAGATCCGAATCAATAGATATATACAAGAAAAATAATAGGAGTGATCTTTTAGAAGTTGAGCAAGGTGAAGTAAATATACTTTCAAGTTATCTTCCAAAACAATTAGGAGAAGATGAGACAAAAAAATTATGCAACGAAGTAATTCAAAAACTAGGCGCTTCTTCAATTAAAGATATGGGCAAAGTAATGGGAGAATTAAAAAAAAATCATTCTGATAGCTTAGATTTTTCAAAGGCAGGCAGCATACTTAAAGAAATATTAAACAAATGAAATATCCAAAAGAGTATTTAGATGAAATTAAAACACGGTTAAAAGTTTCGACAGTAGTTTCAAAAAGCATTAGTATAAAAAAAAGGGGAAAAGAATTTGTTGGACTTTCGCCTTTTAAAAATGAAAAAACACCTTCTTTTACAATAAATGATGAAAAAGGCTTTTATCATTGCTTCAGCACCGGCGAGCACGGAAATATTTTTGATTTTGTTATGAAAACACAAAATTTAAAATTTGGTGAAGCTGTAAAAACTTTAGCTATTTTAGCAGGAATGAGACCCTACACATTTTCGAAAGAAGATGAAATAAGAGAAAAAAACTGGAAAGAATATATTTCACTTTATAATAAATATGTAAACTTTTATCATGATGCTTTAATAAAAAATAGCTCTTCTGAAATTGCAAAAAATTATTTAAAAAATAGAAATTTAACAATCAACGAAGTAAAAAAATTTAAAATTGGGTACGTCGAAGGATATTCTAATATTTATGATGAATTAAAAAAGGAATTCCATGAAAATAAGCTAAAAGAATCTGGATTATTTTATTTTAGTGAAACAAAAAAAATATACATCGAGAGGTTCAAAGGTAGAATTATATTTCCTATTAACAATATTTCAGGTCAACCTATTGCTTTAGGCGGAAGAATAATTAACGAAAAAAATAATGTAGCAAAATATATAAACTCTCCAGAAACACCTTTTTTTAAAAAAGGATCAAATCTTTATAATTTAGACATAGCCAGAAAATTATCTAACAAAGTTGATAATATATATCTTGTAGAAGGTTATATGGATGTTATTGGACTTAGCAAAAATGAAATCAATAACGTTGTTGCTAATCTAGGAACATCATTAACAGAAAAACAAATTATTATTTTAAATCAATTCTTTGATCACATAATAATATGTTTTGATGGAGATGCTAGTGGTTATAAAGCTGCAGTAAGAGCTGCTGAAAATTCAATCAAAGAACTTAAACCAGAAAAAAAAATATCTTTTCTTTTTCTTCCAGACGGCAATGATCCTGATAGCTTTGCAAATAAATATGGCAAGGATTATTTTATTAATTATTCAAAGAAAAATTTAATTTCCATACATGAATTTATTTTTGATCATCACAAAACACAAACAGATGACAACCCTTCATCTTTGGCTATATTTGAAAAAACATTAAGATCTGTTGCAAATTCAATTAAGGATGCATTTATTAAAAAATATATTTTAGAATTTTT
>CACANS010000044.1 GCA_902533945.1 uncultured Pelagibacteraceae bacterium
TCTTTAATAAAAATACTTGAAAACTTAACCTTTGATGAAAAGAAGCAAGTACTAAGAAAAGTAGATCAATCAATGATTAATGATCTTGTTAAATTATAAATGTTAGCATAAATACTTATGAAATTGACAAATGCCCTCGTGGTGAAATTGGTAGACACAAAGGACTTAAAAGCCGAGGGATTCACAAAGTAGTCTCTGGTAATCTCAAACATCCTATAAAATCACATAAATTTAAATCCTCTTTAAATAAAGCTTAACAAATAAGCCTAAACTATTTTGAGTAGACTTGTACTAAACTTGTACCTAAATAATATTTGTGTATCTATAATGTCTGTGAAAAATATTTTTAAAATTCATTACATTATTTTTTTTTTCGTTTTATTTCTTTCTAAAGCTATAGCGGAGCCAACCTTTGTACAAAGTGAATCAATAAATGCAGACGACGGAGAATTTGGATTAACATTTAATAATGATGGTACCAAAATGTATACTACACAATATGATAAGAGTGGTGGTGGCCAACAAAGTGATAATGTTTACGAGTATGTATTAACTACTGCTTATGATATTTCAACAGCAACCTTAAACAATACTAAAACAGTACATGTAACAGGAACTCATGGAGATGGTGATACACTTATACCAACCCAAGTAGTGTTTAATAACGATGGAACAAAAATGTTTATTGCTGACCATGCTTCTAATAATATAGATTATTGGTCACTAACCACTGCATTTGATGTTTCAACTGCTTCGCTTGATGGTAGATATGATATTTCTGGCCAAGAACAAAGAGTAACTTCCGTTGCATTTAATAATGATGGTACCAGAATGATTATTGCTGGTGTAGGAAATAATTCTCAACATCACCTTAATGAATATTCACTAGATACAGCATTTGATCTTAGCTCAGGAACTACACATCTTAATACTGAAGACTTAAGTTCTTTTCACAGTTATATCACTGGAGTTACTTTTAATCACGATGGAACTAAAATGTATACCATTGATGCTTTAACCGATGATGTTTCTCAGTTTAAATTAACCACACCTTATGATGTTTCTACTTACTCCCTTGAAGGTACCTTTGATGTAGAATCTCATGATACAGGTGCAAGAGAAGTTGCGTTTAGCCATGATGGAAGTAAAATGTTTTTCATTGGTAATGGCAATAATAAAGTTTTTGAATTTAACCTAAGCTGTAATTGGAGTGTAATTGATGGTGCTTGTGATGACCCAGCAGATTCAAGTGATGAAGGCAGTGATATTACAAGTTCAATTGAATCTCAAGCAGCAACAGCAAAACAAATTGCTATTCAAGCAAGTACTCCAGTATTAAATCGTATGTATTGGCTTAGACGTCATAGAACTAACGATAAATTAAGTAATCAAAATATTAAATTTAATTTTTCAAATTCAATGATGGCATCTCTTTCAAAAGTTATTCCAGTATCTAACAAAAAAACAAATGATGCTTTAGATAAATTATCTGATAATTGGTCATTTTGGAGTGAAGGTAGTGTTAGCGTTGGTAAAGTAGGTGATACATCTTCTTCATCATCAAAAAAAATTGACAGTAAAGGTATTACAATTGGAATGGATAAAAAAATTAGTGAAAACAAAATGTATGGTTATGCTCTTCGATTTGGTAATGATTATGTTGATGTAGGTACATCTGGGACATCTTTAGATACTGATTCTTATAGTTTATCTCTTTATGGAACTTTTCCTCATGATGATAAAAGATTCACTGAAGGTATTCTTGGAATAAGCACATTGAAGACTGATCATGTTAGAAAAGGTGATTTATATACTAGAACTGGGCAAAGAGACGGCGCACAAGTGTTTGGATCAATTAATTATTTTACAACATATAAAAAAGATGAATTTAATATTGTTCCAAATATAAGAATTGATCTTAGCTATACAGAACTATCCAAATACAGAGAAAAAGGAACTACTGCATTAGTATATAATAAACAAACAATTGAAACAGGAATGATATCTACGGGTTTTACAGTAAACGATATTATTAGTTTAAACACTATGGAATTTAAACCATATGGAGGTTTAGAAATTGGTTTAGACTTTAGCCCTTCTTCAGATGCCAAATATCGTTATCTTTCTGAAACTACAGAATATACGAAATCTATTGATCAAGACGCAATGAACGCAAGAGTAAATATTGGATTTGATTTAATTACTGAAAACGGTTTTTCTGTAATGACCATCTATGAAAGAAACCAAAGTGACAATTCTCATAGCGATACTTTATATTTAGGGTTTGGTTATATACCAACTGACGATATTGAATATGCTATGAGTTTAGATAATGACAAAGCATCTTTAACTTATAAGAGAGATTTAAGTGGTTTTGATATCAGAATGAGTTCAAACTATAGTTTAATGAGTGAAATACCTGACTATGGTGCAAACATAGAAGTTGTAAATACATTTTAGTAAATTTAATTAAAACTCTATAGGATAGTATAGCAAAACTTGGACATAGGGAGATAAAATAAATAAATTTTACTTATTACCCTTGTTCAATTATAAATATTAGCATAAATACTCATGAAATTCACAAATGCCCTCGTGGTGAAATTGGTAGACACAAAGGACTTAAAATCCTTGCCCTTTTGGGAGTGCCAGTTCGAGTCTGGCCGAGGGCACCATAATAATGAATAAGCCTGTAATAATTTCTGATACAAATCAAAAATCTCTAAAGATAAAATCTTTTTTGTTAAAAAATATTAAAAAAAATAAATTATTACATTCAAAATTTGTAATCGTAATTGGCGGCGATGGTTTTATGCTAAAAACTTTAAAAATTAATAAAAATTCATCAAAATTTTTTTATGGAATTAATTCAGGAAACTATGGTTTTTTGATGAATAAATTTTCACCAAAATATACTATAAAAAACCTTTCAAAAGCTAAAATGGTTAACATTTCTCCCTTAGAAATGATTGTAAAAAATAAACAAGGATTAATAAAAAAATCTATAGCAATTAATGAAGTTTCAATTCTAAGACAAAGTAGACAAGCCGCATATTTATCAATTAAAACAGGAGTGAAATCAGTTATTAAAAAATTAATTTCTGATGGAGTACTTGTATCAACACCCGCAGGTAGTACAGCCTACAACTTATCAGTACATGGTCCTATTTTAAGTTTGCATTCAAAAAAACTTTCTATTTCACCTATAAGTCCTTTTAGACCAAGAAGATGGAAAGGTAAGATCATAAGTGATAAATCAATTGTAAAAATAAAAAACTTAAATCCAAAAAAAAGACCCATAAGTGCAGTAGCAGATAATTTAGAATTTAGAAATGTTAAAGAGGTTATAATTAAAACTAACAAAAAAATAAAATTTAATTTACTTTATGATTCAAATAGAAGTCTGCAAAAAAAAATTAAAATAGAACAAATAAGAAAAGAAATAAGTTAGTGGTGCCCCCGCACGGATTCGAACCGCGGACCTATTGATTACAAATCAATTGCTCTACCAGCTGAGCTACAAGGGCTTAGTTCTTTTTTAATATGTATTTGTAGATTATCAAGATATTTTTTTCTGCTGGTTTATATGATGAAATACTATTGCAGCTGTGTTTGATATATTTAAACTTTCAATCTCCTTATTAATATTGATTTTAACTAAAAAATCAGAGTATTTTTCTGTATTTTTTTTAATACCATGACCTTCAGATCCAAAAAGCAAAACTATATT
>CACANS010000045.1 GCA_902533945.1 uncultured Pelagibacteraceae bacterium
TTTTGACAAAGCATCTCTAACTTTTTCTTTGTCTAACGAATTGGCTCTTTCAAAAGCATCCTTCCAAACCAATAAAGCCGCAGAAGATTCTGCTGCTTGATATGGAGGATTATATCCAAACTGAGCTTTAAATTCTTTGTCATACTTCATTCCATCTCCAAAGAATTTATCTTTGTAAGAAAGTGATTTGTGCCATTGAGCTGCACATAGTGCATACTCTGAATTTTTACCATGTTGTTTGGCAAGCTTAGATGCATCACAGTGTGTCATCGCTAACATCTTAACATCAACTTTCATTTCGGCTATTTGTCTAATTGCAGTCAAAGCTCCTTTTGAGTGACCTGATACAACTAATACATCTGGCTTAGTAGCTTTTACCTTAGCCAATGTTGCGGCCATATCATTTAACTCTTTTGGAAGTTTGTCATCTATAATTATCTTAGATCCAGTTCTTTTTGATGCTTCTACAACACCTATTCTAACGTCTTGTGAGAAAGCATCTTGTTCGAATGCCATTGCAATTTTAACTGGTTTTCCACCATTCTTTTCAACCGCTAAATCAATAGCTACTTCTAGATATTGATTTGCTGCTGATAGCACTGCAAAAAGATACTTATATCCTTTTGTAAACAATGATCTTGATGCACCATTCGCTTCAACCATAGGAATTTTATTTTCCTCTGTGACTGGCGCTATAGCTTTTGTTAAACCAGAACTATATGGTCCTAACATATATTGAACACCATCTTGTTTAATTAATCTTTCTGCAAGTTGAGCTGCTCTTCCAGAATTTGACTCATCATCATAATAAATAATATCAAATTTGTAAGTTTTACCACCAACTTTTATACCACCCATGCTGTTTATTCTTTCAACAGCAAAGTTATATCCATTTTTTGTATGTTCCCCATTGGTAGAGTATTTTCCGGTCAAGGAAACAGCTGCACCTAAAATAATTTTATCACCAACAACTTTAGCTAAAGAAATTGAGGATGATGATAATATAAGTGCTATTGCAGAAACAAATGTAATTAAAATGTTTTTTATTTTCATTTATTTCCCCTCTTATTTAATTAATTAATGCTTTATTAAACTAAGAAATTTGTTTTATTGCAAGCAACAGTATTAATATTTTATATCTAATATTGCTGGGTTAATGCAATAATAATAGCAATAATAATTAATACACACGCAGAAATTGTGTTTATGACTTTTGGATTTGCTTTTAACCAAACAACTAATTTGTTTGCCAATAAAGCATATCCGATTAATGATACAAAATCTAAAACCATATAAGTAATAATTAATAAAAAAAATTGAAAAATAAAATTTGAATTAAAATCAATAAATTGTGGAAATATTAACGGAAAAAACATCCAAGCCTTTGGACTGGTTCCTGCAACTAAAAAACCATCTTTAAAGAAAGAAATATTACTTTTTGTACTAACGTGTTTCGAATTTATATCTTTTGGTATGTTTTTATAAATATCGTAAGCTAAATAAAATAAGTAAACAATCCCTATCCATTTAAAAACATTAAGAAAACTAGGATTTTCCGAAAAAAAAGATCCAATTACAAATATTACTAAACTCCCTTGAACGAAATTTGCAGTCACATCTCCTAGTGCGGTCCATACACATTTGTTTAGACCATAATTCATAGAATAAGAAATTATGACTATTCGTGGAGTTCCTGGGGTAATAAATAAGAAAAGTATAATCTGCAAATATAGAAAAAATTCTAAGGGGAGCATTTTAGAGGATAGTCCTAAAAAACCGGGAGCTAAAGATGGCTAAATAGGACTATCTAAAATATATATTATCATGTGGGATTAAAAACCTCCATCAAATTTTTTTTTTAAAACTTGAATATTTCTAAAGTTAAATGGCCAGATTGGGTCAAAATATCTGCTATAGTAAAAATTCAAAAAATCACTATATATAAAATATGAAAAACATCATCATGTACACAGGTCCAATGTGTAATTTTTGTGAAGCTGCGAAAAGATTGTTTTCTAGAAATAATATAAAATATAAAGAGATTGATATTTCTACAAAAGATGGTTTGAGAGATGAAATGATAGAAAAATCAAATGGTAAAAGGACAATACCGCAGATATTTTTTGATGAAAAGCATATTGGTGGCTACGTTGAATTAAGAGAGCTTGAAAAAAATAATCAACTCTTAGATCTTATTAAATAAATTTATTTAGACTTAAAAATAAGACAAATTCCATTATTGCAATATCTTTTTCCTGTAGGAGCTGGTCCATCGTCAAAAATATGGCCGTGATGCCCACCACAGCTTTTGCAATGATATTCTGTTCTAGCATAACCTAAATGGTGATCGGTTTTTGTTTCAAAAACATCTTTTAAAGAATCGTAGAAGGAAGGCCAGCCTGATCCGCTCTCGTATTTAGTTTTAGATTCAAATAATCTAGCATCACAGTTAACGCAATGATAGAAGCCATCTCTTTTCTCATAATTTAATTCACTTGACCCTGGAACCTCTGTGCCCTCTTCAAAGAGAATTAGCTTTTGTTCTGCTGTTAAGTTTGGATTTTTTTTTGTCATATTTTTTTATTCTAAAATTCTAATTGGTTTTCCTGAAACACAAGCTTCTAAGTTCTCAATCATTTGATTATAAAAAATTGAATAATTTTCTGCAGTTACATAACCTAGATGAGGGAGTAACAAAGTATTTGGTGTAAATCTTAGTTTGTGATCTTGAGGTAAAGGCTCTTTATCATAAACATCTAATCCCGCTCCTGCAATTTCATTTGTAGATAATGCAATAATTAAATCATCTTCATTAACAATGGATCCTCTTGAAGTATTTATTAAGAAGGCTGTTTTCTTCATTAAATCAAACTCTTTTAATTTTATACAATTTTTGTAACGGTCACCGCCTTGAACATGTATTGATATAAAGTCAGAGTTTTTTAATAAATCTTCTTTACTTGATGGCAAAACATCTAATTCTTTACATTTATCTAAACTTAAATTCTCACTCCATGCCATAACTTGCATATCAAATGCTTTTCCAATTTTAGCAACTTGAGATCCGACTCTTCCAAGACCAATTAGTCCTAAAATCTTTCCTTTAAGTTCAACTCCAACGGTTGTTTGCCAATAACCCTGGAACATATTATCTATTTCTGGTTTTAAGTTTCTAGCTAATCCTAAAATTAATGCCCATGTAAGCTCACTTGTTGGGTTTATATTTATATCTGTTCCACTAACTATAATTTTTCTTTTTTTTGCTGCATCTATATCTATTGCTTTATTTCTCATTCCACTTGTAATTATGTATTTTAATTTTTTTAATCTATTTATTAAATTAGAACTAATCTTTGTTCTTTCTCTCATAACTAATAATGCTTCATAATCAATCAGTTGCTCTATTGCTTCTTCTTCATTGTTGAAAGCATTACTAAATACTTTTATTTCATATTTTCCAGAAAGTTTTTTTAGATCTACGAATTCTTGAGAAACGTTTTGATAATCATCTAATATTGCAACTTTAAGCATTTAACTTTTTTTTGTTTGAAAGTGTTATACCAGCGATAATAAATATTGCTCCTAAAA
>CACANS010000046.1 GCA_902533945.1 uncultured Pelagibacteraceae bacterium
TTATTTTGCCATTTCTGATTACATCCATTTCAATTTTAACAATTCCCTTGTAATTGTCAGTTTGAGCAAAGGCACCTGTCGAAAATAAAAGTATTATAATTAAAAAATTTATTTTTTTCATTTTATTGGAATTTACCTCACGAAAGTATAAATAATACTTAAAATTATGTTTTTAACTATAAAAAAAATTCCAAAAACTTCATGGAGTTCTAAAAAACCACTTAATTTAAGGCCAAAATTTTGGACTTTTTTATATTTGTGTTTAGGTTTAGCATTATTCGGTTTAGGCGAAGGGTTATTAATAGTTTCATTTACAGGGGCATCTCCATGGAGTGTTTTAGCTCAAGGTATTTCATTGAATGTAAATTTATCAATCGGAACAATCACTTTGTTTATAAGTTTAGTTGTTTTAATTTTTTGGTTGCCTTTAAAACAAAAACCAGGAATTGGAACAATACTTAATGCATTAATTATCGCCATGATGATAGATATTTGTATTAAATTTGTACCAACACCAGAAAATTATATTTCCCAATTAATATTAGCTATAGTTGCTGTATTTACGGTAGGGTTTGGTGGTGGAATTTATTTAGTTGCGAATTTGGGAGCAGGACCAAGAGATGGCCTAATGGTAGGACTACAAAAAAAAACAAACATGCCAATAGCAGCAGTTAGAGCATTTCTTGAAATAACCGTAGTTACAGTTGGTTGGTACCTAGGAGGAACAGTTGGAGTAGGAACTTTATTATTTGCTTTTGGGATTGGCCCAGCTGTTGCTTTAGGACTTTTTTTAACAGAAAAGATTTTTAAATAAAAAAAAAACCCCCGATTAACGGGGGTTTTAAATTTTTCTATATAACTAGATTGAAATGGAATTACATTCGCATTCTTAATACGCCAATACTCACTTATTTAAGAACTTCATTGAAAACTTCATTGAGAAAACCGTTGAATTAGAAAGCAAGTAGAAAGATGACTTCATTGAGGAGTGGGGTTAAATTAACCTCGATGCTATATTTCGCCTACGGAAGTAATCTTAATCATTATCAGATGCAAGAGAGATGTGGGGATTCAAAATATATAAAAAACATATTCCTTGAAGATTATAAACTCTCTTTTTGTGCTGTAAGTAGAAGTTACGGTGTTGCAAATGTTGTAAAAAAAATTGGTTCAAAAGTTCCTGGTGGACTTTGGGAAATATCTCCTGAAGATGAAAAAATTCTTGATGATTATGAAGGATATCCATCTCTATACACAAAGAAGTATTTTAAGCACAATGGTGAAAAAGTTTTATTCTATATAATAGAAAGAAAATTTGAATATAAACGACCCTTAAGACGTTATGTAGACATTATAAATGAGGGATATATGAATTGTGATTTGGATAGAGAATATTTAAGAAAAAGATTAATTCATTATGGAATTGAATTGTAAATACAATATATGAAAAAATTGTCTCTATTTTTGTTTATGGTATTATTGATTTTAACTTCCTGTTCAACAATTCCTTCTTTTCACGATACTGTTTCCAGTGATTATAAAAAAATTGAAAAAACAGATATTAAACTTTCTAAAGCATTTTTGGAGTGTGAAGTGTTGGGTGAAACTGCAAGAGGTAAGATGGTTACAGATAAACTAACTGAAGTAGACGATTATTGGAAGAATAGAAATATAGTAGTAGATAAATGTATGCGTTCAAAAGGTTTTGAATTGAAGTAAACTAGGTTAAGATTAGTATATGAAAAAATTAATAATGACATTATTAGTACTAGGTTTTTTAACAGCGTGTGGTTCTAATTATACTCATACACCTATCATTGATTCTCGTGGTTCCCACTTAAAAGGTGCAGATTTAAAAAGATACCACGACGATCTGTTCACTTGCCAAGAAATTGCTGCTAACCAAGAAGTAAATAAAAAAAAAACTCGTATCTTCACTGAACGATGTATGGAAGGAAGAGGTTATGTCATCTTGGACAAAGATATGTAGTTTTGTCGTTATATTCTTTTTTATTTCCTCTTGTGCCGACTATAAACCTGTTATTGATTTTAGAGGTTCTGAAAAAAAAGGTGCAGATTTAGAAAGATATGATGACGACCTTTCTTCCTGTAAAAAACTTGCTGAACAAACGGTTCCTAACGCAGAACATAACATAGAAAAAGTTTTAATATTACCCCAAGAAACAGAAAGAGCATTGATTATAAAAAAATGTTTAACAGGAAGAGGTTGGTCAGTAGTTAGATAAAACAAAAAACCCCCGAAACTTTCGTTCCGAGGGTTCTAATTTTGTTTAGTGTATGTTTTTAGAGTGTTCTCTAAATGGAAACGTATTACATTCACACACATATTACGCCAATACTTGCTTATTTAAGAACTTCATTGCAAACTTCACTGCAGAATCGCCTCAAATAGAAAGCAAACAGAAAGATGACTTCATTGAACAGTAAGGTTAAATTTAAGTTATGAAAAAATTATTAACTCCAGACGGAGCAGAATTCTTAGTTCTTGGCAACCTCCTTGTTAGAGGAATATATGCATATAAAAATTATGTGAATACTCCAGACTATGATGTTGTGGCATTAAATCCAGACAACAAAAAAATAGCAAGAATAGAAGTTAAAAGCAGACAACGAAAAGATGCAAAAATATATCAAATAAGAGATTTTAAAAGTGATTTTGTAGTTTTCGTCCAATTGAACAAATACACAAGATCTAAGAAAAAGAAAATATTAACTGAAAGCGAAAACAATATTAATTTTATTATTATTCCTACAAAAATAGTTAAATCTTTAAAGAGAAGAAAAACTCCAAATACGTGGGGAAGGTTTAGAATTAATATTGGGGACCTTCCTTCATACAAAAGATATGAAAATGATTTGGGTTGGAATAAAATTAAAAAATTCCTAAAAATTAAGGATTGAACACAAATTTGCCGAATATTAAATCTATACTTAAAAATATGTTAAGAATTGTCCTAGTATTATTCTCTTTCCTTTTTTTTATAAATTCTGCAAATGCAACTTGGGTAGTTAAAGAATTAAGAGATAATCAAATATCAGTTTATGTAAAAGGTGAACAAAATTCTAATCATAAGATGATGTTCTTATTTAGAATTGAAAACTGTTATAAACCAGCAACTTTATTGGATTGAAAGTGTCCTAATCTCCAATCAATATCAAAAATACTATTTTTAAATTTTTTTAATATAGTGCGATCATCATTTTTAGTACTTTCAATATAATTATGCTCTAATTTTGTCATTAAAACTGTTCTATCGTTTTCCCAAATTCTTTCCAATAACTTTCAAAATCAAGTTTTTTTTTAAGCATATTCTTGGAAGTTTCTGATCTTGTTTGAAAAAAATGATCTCTAATTAGATTTGATTTAACTTT
>CACANS010000047.1 GCA_902533945.1 uncultured Pelagibacteraceae bacterium
ATCCTATGATTTACGGTACTTTTGGTATCCATCCACACGAAGCTGATAAGGAATTAATAACTAAATCTGAAATTATTGAAAAAATTAATATAGACGAAAAAATTATTGGTGTAGGTGAAACTGGATTAGATTTTTATTACAATAATAGCAATAAAAAAAATCAAATTAATAGTTTTATAAACCATATTGAAGCTGCAATAAATTTAAATATTCCGTTAATAGTTCACTCGAGAAATGCTGAAGTTGACACTTTTAATATTTTAAATAAATACAAAGGTCAAAATCTAAAAATTCTTATGCACTGTTTTACTGGTTCACTAAATTTTGCTAAACAACTACTAGATCTTGATGCTTTTTTTTCTGCAAGTGGCATAATAACTTTTAAAAATTCTATATCTTTACAAGAAACATTTAATTACTTGCCTAATAATAAAATATTGATTGAAACTGATAGTCCATATTTATCACCTGAACCAATGAGAGGAAAAAAAAACGAACCTAGTTTTATACATCATACGTTAAGAAAACTTGCGGAAATTAAAAAAATTGAAGTTAATAAGTTAGACAATGTAACGACAAAAAATTTCAATAATTTATTTTTCTCTAAATGAAACTAAGATTTACAATATTGGGATGTGGCAGCTCTATGGGTGTACCTACTGCGACTAATAATTGGGGGAATTGCGATCCTAAAGAAAAAAAAAATATCAGAACTAGATGTTCTGCAGTTATTACATCAAAAAATTTTAATACTTTAATTGATACATCACCTGATTTAAGATTACAACTTTTGGATAACAAAATACAAAATATTAAAAGAGTTATTTATACACATATGCATGCTGATCAAACACATGGAATTAATGATTTAAGACCTTTTTTTTTAAAAAATAAAAAACAAATTGATCTTTATGCAGATAAAATTACATCAAAATATTTAGAGAAAACATTTAATTACTGCTTTAAAGGTGGAAAAGGTTACCCTCCAATTGCAAAAATAAATATATTAAAAAAAAATATGAAATTTAAAAAAAATGAAAATTTAAATATAAAAACTATACCTGTTCCACATGGTAAGATAATGTGCATGAGTTTTGTTTTTAATAAAAAGTTAGCATATGCAAGTGATTTGCATGATATTTATAAAAATGATCTTAAATATTTTAAAAAATTAAGATTTTTAGTAGTAGACTGCCTTAGATATTCCAAACATCCAGCACACTTAAATTTTGATGATTGTATGAAGTTAATTAAATTCTTAAAGCCAAGCAAGACAATTCTTACAAATTTACATGCTGACATTGATTATAATTATATAAAAAAAATTATACCTAATAATGTCTACCCAGCATATGATGGTATGAGTTTTTTAATTTAGTACTTTTTCAACAGCATCAATTATTTTTTTTGACATGGGTTTCGTGAAAGAAGCAAATGTATCAAAAACTTTACCATTCTTATCGATTAAAATTTTATGGAAGTTCCATTTAGGTACTGCAGTATTTCCATAATTCTTCTTTGCCCATTTATATATTTGATGAGCATTGTCTCCCTTTACATCAAAAATAGATGTCATAGGAAAATTTATACTAAAATTAACTTCACAAAATTTCTTTATCTCATCATTACTATCTTTTTCTTGATTAAATGAATTAGAGGGGACTCCAAGAACTATTAGACCTTTATCTTTATATGTATCCCATAACTTTTGTAAATCATCGTATTGTTTTGTAAATCCACAATAACTAGCAACGTTTACTAATAAAACAGCCTTATTTGAAAATTCTTCTAAATTAATTATTTTATCATCTATTGATTTTATCGAATGATCAAAAAAGATTTTTTCATAATTAGCCGTTGCAGTATTTTTAAAAAAAAACATTATTATTGTTATTCCTATAAGTGTTAACTTTTTCATAAATATATTTATTTATTGGGTGTAAGTAATATCAAGAAGTAGCCAGTTAAAGTTGATAATAATGACCCAGTGAGAACACCAATTTTTACACCATCCATATACTGCATATTTTCAATAAATGCTAAATTTCCAACGAAAAGACTCATTGTGAATCCAATACCTGTTAAAATTCCAACTCCATATAAATTAAACCAATTAGAATTATTTGGCATTTCAGCAATTTTTAACTTAATTGAGACATATGAAAATATAAAAACTCCTAATTGTTTACCAACAAATAAACCTAAGACAATTCCAAGAGGTACTTTATCTAGCAATGAATCTAAAGACAGACCTTCTAAAGATACGCCGGCATTTGCAAAGGCAAATAAAGGCATAATTCCAAATGCAACATATGGACTTATAGCATGTTCAATTTTTATCAATAAAGAAAAATCCTTTTCTTGTTTTCTATGGGGAATAGTAATAGCAAGTAAAACACCTGCTATTGTTGCATGTATACCTGAGTTATGAGTAAAATCCCAAAGAAAAATACCTACTATCAAGTAAGGTAGAAATTTTTTAACATTAAATTTATTTATTATAAGTAAAATTATAAAAGCTAATAACATAAGTAATAAATACTTAACGCTAAGATCACCAGAATAAAATAAAGCTATAATAACAATCGCACCTAGATCATCTATTATGGCTAACGCAGTTAAAAAAACTTTTAATGACAAAGGAACTCTTTTTCCCAGTAACGAAAGTACACCAAGAGAAAAAGCAATATCAGTAGCTGATGGTATAGCCCAGCCATTTAAAGTTTGGCTATCACCTAAATTTATATAAACATAAATCAAAGCTGGAACAAGCATTCCTCCAACCGCAGCAATTATAGGCAACAAAGCTTGCTTAATATTTGAAAGTTCTCCTTGCAAAAATTCTCTTTTAATTTCTAAAGTTACGAAAAAAAAGAATACAGCCATAAATACATCATTAATCCAATGTAAAACTGTTAATTTTAAACCAAATTCGTTAATTCCTAAAAATAAATACTTATTTATAGTAGAAAAGTATAAGTCAGCTAAATTAGAGTTACTTATAAAAAGTGCAATTATAGCTGCAAATAATAAAACTAAACCACTAGCAGCTTCTAATTTAAAAAAC
>CACANS010000048.1 GCA_902533945.1 uncultured Pelagibacteraceae bacterium
CTCATGTTCCATTTTTTGTGAATACCAGCACTTGCAAGACTTAAAGTTGATCTACCATATCTATAATTAGTATTATCAATAGATTTCATTAAATTTTTTATCTTTTCATCTTTTTCTGAAGAAAATAGATTTTTATTGTTGTTGGACTCAGATAAATGAGAAAGCATTACCCCTGCTTTTTGATATCGATAGCCATTTTTGAAAATATTTTCTAATGCATTAAGAGCTGCTTTAACTATTTCAATGCTATTATTAGTAGCTATTGGAAAATCGATTGTTTTTGAGTTTGAATAAAAACCATATTGATTTTGAAAAGGACTTGTTCTAATGAAAACAGTTATTGATTTTGTAACTAGAGATTCTGATCTAATTTTTTCTGAAGCATTTAAAGAATAACCCGCTACTGCTTCTTTTAATTCTTGAAAATTTTCAACTCTTTGTCCAAATGAACGTGATACGACGCAACTTTTTCTTTTAGAACTCGTTGTTTCTAGATCTATACAAGTAATACCTCTAAGCTCCATAGCTGTTCTTGAGCTTAAAACGTTGGAACTTTTTTTAATCCATGTATTAGATTTATTTTTGAGTTGTTTAGCATTATAAATTCCATTTTGATGATAAAATTTAGTTAATTGTTTGCCAATACCCCAAACATCATTGATATCTACTTTTTCTAGTATTGGATCAACATTTTCAATGCCTATTAAACTAACAACACCAGATTTTTTTTTCTTAGCAATATGATTTGCAACTTTACTTAAAGTTTTTGTTTTAGCAATACCAATGCTCGTTGGTATGCCAGTCCATTTTAAAACTATACTTCTTATTTCATGACCTACATTTTCTATTTCGTTATCAGAAAAATTTGATAAATCTAAGAATGCTTCATCAATGGAATAAACTTCTATGTCTGAATTAAAACGTTTGAGAGTTCTCATTACTCTTCTTGATATATCACCGTATAAAGAATAATTTGAAGAAAAAACTTGAACATTATTTTTAACAATAATTTCTTTTTCTTTAAAATAAGGTTCTCCCATTTTAATCCCTAAAGCTTTCGCTTCATTAGATCTTGAAATAATACAACCATCATTATTAGACAAAACTACAACAGGTTTTTTTCTAATTTTAGGATTAAATAATCTTTCACAAGATACATAAAAAGAGTTACAATCTATTAAAGCTATTTTTCTAGTATACTGAATGGATGACATAAGTTACAACCCCCCAAATAAAAATATCTTCTTCTTCATTAATTAAAATTCGATCTTCAAACTTTTGAGAACCAGATGTTAGAAATTTTTTACCTTCATGTTTTACGAAACTTTTTACAACAAGTTCATCATGAACATTTGCAATTACTGTTGAAAAATTTTTAGGATTTAAACTTTTATCAACTACTAATAAATCACCGTCATTAATTCCAATATTTATCATTGATTTGCCCTGTACTCTGATAATGAAAGTTGCTGGAACGTTTTTAATTAAATGAACATTTAAATCGATATCTTCTTCAATGTAATCAGTGGCAGGAGATGGAAAGCCGGCTCCGGCTTTATGTAAATAATAAGGAATAGTTATTCTCATAAATGTTCTTATTTTGTTCTTATTAATATATGAGTTATTCAATAGTGTCAACCAGGTTGTATTTTGAGTCTGAAAGTGAATCTAAATGGAATCAAAACGAGAACATATAAAGCACCATTTTGTTCACTTGTGGATAACTTTAACAAGAGATAGTTTTTAAAATAATGAAAAAACTAACTTGCCATTGCGGGGGCGTGGAAGCAGAAGTTAATGTTTCTGAAAAAGGATTTGAAAAAGTTTTAAGGTGCAATTGTTCAATATGCAAAAGAAAAGGATACATAATAGGAGTTCTTGGACCAGATGATTTCAAACTTACTAAAGGAGAAGATCTTTTAACACTTTATAAATTTAAAACAAAAACTGCTCAACATTATTTTTGTAAAGTTTGTGGTATTCACACCCATAATAGACCAAGAATAAATCCAAAAATATATGGTGTAAATATTGCTTGTGTTGAGGGTATTAAGCCATTTGAAATAAAAAATGTTCCAGTTAGTGATGGAGAAAACCATCCTTTAGATCAAAAAAAATAAATTTTAAAAATGTTATCAGTAAATGACTGTTTTGCAAAAGTTGAGAAAGATTGTCTCAACTATATTTTATCTCAAGAATCTAGATCTGAAAAATTTAAAAATAAAACTAAAATGATCAAATCATATTTAATTCCAGTATGCTTTTGGATTGCTAAAAAATCTAATAAAAAAAAACCTGTTGTAATAGGCTTGTCAGGCGGTCAAGGTACTGGCAAAACAACGATTACTTCTTTAATAAAATTAATTTTACAGAAGTATTTTAAACTAAAAGTATTTAGAATTTCAATAGACGATTTTTATAAAACGAGAAAACAAAGAAAAAATTTATCTAAAAATATTCATCCATTATTAATGACCAGAGGAGTTCCGGGAACACATGACACAAAAATTATTATAAATTTTTTCAAAAAAATAAAAAGTAAAAAATTTAAATTTATGAAAATACCAAAATTTGATAAATCAATTGATGATAGATGTAAAAATAGTCAATGGTTTAATATATATTCTAAACCAGATGTAGTTATCTTTGAAGGATGGTGTGTTGGTGCAAAGCCTCAAAATAGAAATCAACTTAAAAAGCCAGCAAATAACCTTGAAAAATTTCAAGATCAAAACTTAATTTGGAGAAAATTTGTAAATAATAATCTTAAAACGTCTTATAAAAAATTATTTAAAAATATAAATTATTTTTTGTATTTGAAAGTAAGTAAATTCACACAATTACA
>CACANS010000049.1 GCA_902533945.1 uncultured Pelagibacteraceae bacterium
GCAGTTTTCACAAACTATTTGCATATCTTCTTATATAGCAGATTCATGTAAAATTCTTTTGTTTTTGATAATGTTTATACTTTAAAATTATGAATAACTACTGTATTAGTATCTCATTTCGGGGCGTAGCGCAGCCTGGTAGCGCATCTGGTTTGGGACCAGAGGGTCGCAGGTTCAAATCCTGCCGCCCCGACCAATATTTATGAAAAAAAAAGCTATTATTTACAAACCCTCTAAAACAGCCATGCAATCAGGTTATAACAACACAAAAAAATGGATATTGGAATTTATTACTGAAAATGTTCCTGATAATCCATTAATGGGATGGCAAAGCTCATCAGATACTAATTCTGAAGTTCGATTAGAGTTTTTATCCAAAGAAAATGCAATGAAATATGCAGAAAAAAATGAAATTGATTATGAATTAAAAAGTGACCACAAAAGAAAAATTGTTAAAAAATCATATGCAGATAATTTTACAAAATAATTAATGTTTAAATTTTTTATTCAAAAAAAATGGTTTTTGTGGAGTATTTTTGGTTCAATTTTCATATTAGTATCTACTTGGTATCAAGTTCAACTTGATGTCAAAATTAATGAGTGGTTTGGAGAATTTTATGACACATTACAAAAAGCTTTAACTACACCTGGTTCAGTTTCTGCAGGTGATTTCTACTCATATTTATTTACTTTCGCTAAGATTGCAGGATTATGGATTTTGATTAATGTTTTTACAACTTTTTTTACCGAACATTGGGTTTTTAGATGGAGAACAGCTATGGCTGACTATTACCATATGAATTGGCATAAGGCACGATTGATAGAAGGTGCTTCACAAAGAGTTCAGGAAGATACTTTAAAATTTGCTAGATTTCTTGAAACATTAGGAACTGGTTTGTTAGAAAGTATTATGACACTTATAGCATTTACACCTATACTTTGGGTACTTTCAAAACAGATTACTATGCTACCTATAATAGGAGAGGTTGATCATGCTCTTGTTTGGGTGGCTATTTTAGCTGCTTTAATTGGTACAGTAATGTTGATTACGGCTGGAATAAAACTTCCTGGAATCGAATACGATATTCAAAAAGAAGAAGCAGCATACAGAAAGGAGTTAGTATTGGGTGAAGACGATCCTTCTAGAGCTACACCTCAAGCTATAAATGAATTATATAATAAAGTAAGATTAATTCATTATAAGTCTTATTTTCATTATCTTTATTTCAATGCTGTTAAATGGAGTTATTTGCAAGCAATGGTAATTGTCCCTTACATAGCTTTAGCACCAACTATTGTTACTGGTGCTATAACTCTTGGTTTTGTTCAACAAATTGCAAGAGCTTTTAGTAAAGTTGAAACTTCATTACAGTATTTAGTAAGAAACTGGTCTTTAATTGTAGAATTTATCTCTGTTTGGAAAAGATTAAGTGAATTTGAAAAAAAACTACATTCAACTGAAACTGATAGTTCAGCTAAAATTTAAAAATGAATTTAGATAAAAGATTAATTGATAAATTTGTTGATATTACTTCTTGTGCATCCATAGCTTGTCATAAATACATAGGTAAAAATGATAAAATTATTGCTGATAAAGCTGCAACAGATGCAATGAGAAAAAGTTTAAATAAATTAGATATAAATGGAAAAGTTGTAATAGGTGAAGGAGAATTAGACGAGGCACCAATGCTCTATATTGGTGAAAAATTAGGTACTGGTAAAGGACCAAGCATTGATATTGCTGTTGATCCTCTAGAAGGAACTAATTTTGCGGCCAAAAATTTACCTGGAGCTCTTTCAGTAATGGCGATCAGTTCAAAAGGTAATTTATTTAATGCTCCTGAAACTTATATGGACAAGTTAGCTGTAGGTAAAGAAATTCCAAAAGATGCTACTGACTTAGATTTTAGCATAGAAAAAAATATTAAAAATATAGCAGACTCAAAAAATATGGATTTAAATGAATTAACCGCTTGTTTACTTGATAGGCCTAGACATAAGGAAATTATCGAAAAATTAAAAAATCTTAAAGTTAATCTAAAACTTATTACTGATGGAGATGTATCGGGAGCTCTTCTTGTATCTAATCCAAAATATAATGTAGATATATTTATTGGAATTGGAGGAGGGCCGGAAGGAGTTTTGGCTGCATCAGCTTTAGATGCATTTGGATGTAAATTCCAAGGAAGATTTTTATTTGAAACTGATAAAGAAATTAATAGAGCAAAAAAAATGGGTATTTACGACTTAAATAAAAAATATGAATTAGAGGATATTGTTCGAGGAGATTCAATTTTTTGTGCAACAGGAATTACATCAGGAGATCTTGTGGAAGGAGTTAAAATAGAAAATAATAAATATTATACGGAAACACTAGTTACTCATAAAAATTCAACAATTGATATTATTAAAAAAGAGGTTTCAATTACTTGATTAATTTATATATATACAATAAAAGAACTTGCTTTGGTCCCTTCGTCTATCGGTTAGGACACATGGTTTTCATCCATGAAAGAGGGGTTCGATTCCCCTAGGGACCGCCATTTTTATGATAAATGTTTTAATAATTGGATATGGTTATTGGGGCCCAAAGCTTGCAAGAAATTTTTCAAATTCTAATAATTTTAATTTACATTCAATATGCGATTTAAATTCAAATAATCTAACTAAAGCAAAAAAAAATTACCCGAATGTAAAATTATATTTAAATTTCAAAAAAGCATTAAAGTTTAATAAATATGATCTTGTTGTTATATCAACTCCTACAGAGACACATTATAAATTAACAAAAATCATTTTATCAAAAGGAATAAATGTTTTA
>CACANS010000050.1 GCA_902533945.1 uncultured Pelagibacteraceae bacterium
ATTTCAAAAATGTTTTGAAAAAAGCTCAAAAATTAGGTTATGCAGAACCTGGAAATCCAAAGTTAGATTTAAATGGTTATGATGCTTTTGCTAAAGTAAGAATTTTATCATCATTAGCATTTAATAAAAAAATATCTAGGCACAAATGTTTAATGGAGGGTATAGAAAATATTGATACTAAAGATATTGATATTGCAAACCAACTAAATTTTAGAATCAAATTATTAGGTATTACCGAATTAATTAATAACCAATTATTTGAAAGGGTACATCCATGTTTAGTAAGAAAAGATTCATATATTGGAAATGTAAATGGTGTAATGAATGCTGTTATTACCCACGGTCATCCAGTTGGGGAAAGTATTTTACAAGGTGAAGGAGCCGGACCAGGGCCAACATCTTCAGCATTAATGTCAGATTTACTATCTATTTTAAGAGGTAATATTAAATATCCGTTTGGCATACCAGATTTAAAAAGAAAAAAAGTCAACTCTTATAATGTTAATAAATATTTAAACTCACTATACTTAAGATTCGAGGTCAAAGATAAGCCTGGTGTTTTGTCACAAATAACAAAACAATTAGCTTTGAAAAGAATTTCTGTTGCAAGACTTATTCAAATGCCAAACCATAAACAAAGAACTGCATCTATTGTAATTATAACTCACAAATCAAATGAATTAGATGCTCAGATTTGTTTAAAGTCATTTAAATCTAATAAAAATATTCTTAAATCACCAACTTTAATTAGATTGATTTGATTATTTATACTTATTAATGAAAAAAATATTAAACTTATTTTTTACATTTACTTTTATAATTATAATTTTAGAGTTAATCAGTTATACTCTTTACAAATTAAATATTCTTGAAATATCTCTCAAACCTAAATTATATTTAAAAAAAAATTACGTTACTGAATATAATTTTTGGAACGAGGAAAATGAATGGGGGGCATGGCGACCAGTAAATACAAAAACTGTTCAAAAAAGAAGTTGCTTCAATGTTGAATATAAAACAAATGAAGTAGGGGCTAGAGATAGTAGTTTTAATAATCTTCTAGGAACAAATGGTTTATTAATAGGTGACTCTTTCGCTGAAGGTTATGGTGTCAATTATCAGGAAACGTCGCAATACATTTTAGAAAAAAAAAAAAATGTTAATATAATTAATCTTGGGATTTCAAAAAATACTGGACCAGTTCAATATTGGTTAATTTATAGTTCTTTTAAAAGCAAATATGATCATGAATTTATTATAATATATTTTCTTCCACATAACGATTTTGGTGAAAATGATTATTCAAACTGGAAAGGTTCAAAAAGATATAGACCTTACTATATTAAAAAAGAGGATAAGTACGAAATTTTTATTCCAAATGAAGCAAAAAAAAATTACTTATCTAATACCAAAAAAATAAAAAATTTTCTTAAAGATTTTTTCTGGACATCAAATTTATTTATTAATTTAAACTATCAGTATAAATTATATCGATCATCCAAAAAAAATTATAAAAATTTCTCTGCTTTTTTTGATACTCCTTTAAATCAACAAAAAGCAGCAATTTATTTTTTAGATAAAATAATTAATGATAGTAAAAAAAAAATATTTTTAGTTTCAATACCAAGGTTACAAGATTATTATGAAATTAAAAACATCAACAATGTATACTGGCATAATTATTATAAATTAAAGGACAAAAATACATCCAATTTTAAATTTATAAATCTTATTGAACATTCACCAGAAAATTTAGAAAATATATATTTAAAATGTGATGGTCATTGGTCACCAGAAGGTAATAAATGGGCTGCTGAAATCATTTCTGAAAAATTAATACTAGATTAAATAATTATTAATTCTTATAAAACGTTATGTATATTTATATAAAACTTTTTGAAGTTATTTTTCCAGTTTTTTTTGTAGTTGGTATTGGTTACTATTTAGGTAAAAAAAATCCCAAAATTGATACTTCTTTTATTACAAATTTTGGTGCTAATATTGGTTCTCCTGCGATTGTATTTTATTCAGTAGTAACCACAGGTCTTTCTCTTGAAGTATTTCAAACTTATTTTTTATATTATCTTCTAGCTATTATTTGTTTTTCTCTTATCGGAATAATTTTTTTATCTTTTATGAAAAAAGATATTATAATGGAATTACCTCCATTTATATTACCTAATACTGGAAATATGGGTCTTCCTATATGTTTATTTGCATATGGATCTCAAGGTTTGGGTGTAGCTGGTGCAATATCTTCTTTAATAATTCTGTTTCATTTTACTTTAGGAGTATTTCTTGCAAGTAAAAAATTTAGCTTTGATATTATTGCAAGAAGCCCATCATTTTATGCAATTATTATATCTATTCTATTTCTTTATTTTGATATTGAAGCACCAAATTTTCTTATTAATACAACTATGTTGTTAACTTACGCAACAATTTTTCTTATTCTTATGTCCTTGGGTATTGCCCTTACTAGATTAAAAGTTTTTTCTTTTTATAAAGCGTTAATTTCATCTTTAGCTAGAGTTATAATTGGACCAATAATAGGTTTTTTGATAATTCAATTTTTTAATTTAAATGGATATGCAGCTGGAGTTTTATTAATCCAATGTTCTATGCCTAGCGCTATACTAAATTATTTAGTTGGATCAATGTATTCACCTAAAAAAATAGTCGATAATATAGCTAGTATGATTGTTGTATCTACAGTTTTATCATTTGTAACTATTCCTATAATAGTGTTTATTGCCTTAAAATATTTTATTTAAATCTAATGAAAGCTATAGTTTTAAACT
>CACANS010000051.1 GCA_902533945.1 uncultured Pelagibacteraceae bacterium
AGCGAAGTTTCGGATCTTAAAAAACCTTCTTTATCTGCATCTAAAATTCCAACCAACGCACATTCTGGTATATCTAGTCCTTCTCTTAATAAGTTTATTCCAACCAAAACATCAAATACTCCCATTCTTAAATCTCTCATGATTTCAATTCTTTCAAGAGTATCAATGTCTGAGTGAAGGTATCTTACCTTTATTCCATTTTCATGAAGATACTCAGTCAAATCTTCCGACATTTTTTTTGTTAATGTTGTTACTAATACTCTGTAGTTTTTTTCAACAACTTTTTTACATTCATGCATTAAATCATCAACTTGGTTTTTTGCAGGTCTAATTTCCACATTAGGATCTATCAATCCCGTAGGTCTTATTACTTGATCAATAAATTTACCTTTTGTTTGTTCTAATTCCCAAGGTCCAGGAGTAGCAGAAACAAAAACTGTTTGAGTTCTCATCATATCCCACTCCTCGAATTTTAGAGGTCTATTATCCATACATGATGGAAGTCTAAATCCGTATTCTGCAAGAGTACTTTTCCTAGACCTATCTCCTTTAAACATTCCATTCAGCTGTGGAACTGTTACATGGGATTCATCTACAAAAACCAAAGTATTATCTGGAAAATATTCAAATAGAGTAGGAGGTGGCTCACCTGGTTTTCTTCCAGATAAAAATCTTGAGTAATTTTCAATTCCAGCGCATGAACCAGTTGCTTCAATCATTTCCAAATCAAATTTTGTTCTTTCTTCTAACCTTTGTGCTTCAAGTAATTTATTTTCTTCCTTATGTTTTTTTAAAGTTATTTCTAACTCTTTTTTAATATTGATAATTGCCTGCTCTATAGTCGGTTTAGGTGTTATGTAGTGGCTATTTGCATAAATTTTTATTAATTTTAATTCTCTTACTTGATCTCCAGTTAATGGATCAAACTCTTCAATTTTTTCAAGTTTATTTCCAAATAAACTTAATCTCCATGCTCTATCTTCTAGATGAGAAGGGAAAACTTCAAGATATTCACCTCTAGCTCTAAAAGTTCCTCTATAAAAGTTTTGGTCATTTCTTTTATATTGAAGAGCAACTAAAGATTTTATTATTTGTTCTCTATTGTAATCATAATTTTTTTGTAATGTTAAAGTCATTTTACTGTATGCTTCAACTGATCCAAGGCCATAAATACAAGATACACTGGCAACAATTAAAACATCATCTCTTTCTAAAAGAGATCTTGTAGCCGAGTGTCTCATTCTATCTATCTGTTCATTAATTGAAGCTTCTTTTTCTATATATGTATCTGATCTAGGCACATATGCTTCGGGCGTATAATAATCATAATAAGAAACAAAATATTCAACAGCATTGCCTGGAAAGAAACTTTTCATTTCACCATAAAGCTGGGCCGCAAGAGTTTTGTTAGGAGCCAAAATTAATGCCGGTCTGTTTGTTGCTTCGATCACCTTGGCCATAGTAAAGGTTTTTCCTGACCCTGTTACTCCAAGAAGAACTTGATTAAACTCTCCTTTATTTGCACTTTGAACCAATTTTTTTATAGCTTCTGGCTGATCTCCAGCAGGTTTAAAATCAGATTTAATTTTGAATTTTTTACCACCTTCAAGTTTTCCACTAATTTTTGGATTTTTACTCTGAATATCTGTAATTAAATCTTGATAAGTATTTTCCATATATTAAACAACGTAGTAGAATAATTTTATATTTCAATGAGCATAATATCGGACAATTTAAAAAGAATTAAACCATCACCAACTATAGCTGTTACCCAAAAAGCCAGGGAATTAAGAGCGGCTGGCAAAGATGTGATAGGACTAGGTGCAGGCGAGCCGGATTTTGATACACCAAATAATATTAAGAATGCAGCTATCAAAGCCATTAGGGAAGGCGATACTAAATATACAGCAGTTGATGGAACTCCAGCTTTAAAAAAAGCGATAATAAAAAAATTTAAAAAAGAAAATAATTTAAAGTATTCAAACGAAGAAATAACTGTAGGAACAGGTGGCAAACAAGTTCTTTACAATGCTTTCATGGCAACTTTAAATAAAGGGGATGAAGTGATTATCCCAGCACCTTTTTGGGTTTCTTATCCTGACATGGTTCTGTTGGCAGGTGGAAAACCAAAAATTGTGAAATGTGATGAGGCAAATAATTTTAAATTAACTCCAAAAAAATTAAAAAAAGTTATTTCTAAAAAAACAAAGTGGTTAATATTAAATTCACCATCAAATCCTACGGGAGCAAGTTATACAAAAGCTGAGATAAAAAAATTATCTCAAGTGTTAATTAAGTATAAAAAAATTCAAATTTTAAGCGATGATATCTATGAGCATATTACTTATGACAAAACTAAGTTTTTTACCATTGCCCAAATATCCAGTTTAAAAAATAGGACTCTTACTATGAATGGTGTAAGCAAATCTTATGCTATGACAGGTTGGAGAATAGGCTATGCAGGGGGACCAAAAGAAATTATTAAAGCTATTCGTAAAGTTCAATCTCAATCAACATCAAATCCTTCATCTGTAAGTCAAGCAGCTGCAGTTGAAGCTTTAAATGGAACTCAGAAATTTATAAAAACAAGGTCTAAGGAATTTAAAAAAAGAAGAGATTTTGTTGTTAAGAGCTTAAACAAAATTAAAGGAATTAAATGCTTAACTCCTAA
>CACANS010000052.1 GCA_902533945.1 uncultured Pelagibacteraceae bacterium
GCACTTAAAGATCATAAAAGAGCAATACTTGTTGGTGAAAATACATACGGGAAAGGATCGGTGCAATCTATAATTCCAATGAAAAACAAAGGTGCCATTAGATTAACGATTTCCAAATATTATTTACCTTCGGGCAAATCAATATCAGAAGTAGGTGTTTCACCTGATATTGAAGTTGCTGAGAGTAGCGATGAGTTTAGAATAGATACAGATACTGACAATCAATTAAAGTTCGCATTAAAACTTTTAAAGGGTTAATAATGAATAAAGAATTTAGTAACCTACCTTTAAGAAATGGAGTTGGAATAGTATTGTTAAATAACAAAAATAAAGTATTTGTTGCAAAAAGAATAGATAATCCAAAAAATTATTGGCAAATGCCTCAGGGAGGTATTGATGACGGAGAGGACAATTTAAAAGCAGCATTAAGAGAATTAAAAGAAGAAACAAGTATTAATAGTGTAGAATTAATTAAAGAAATTGAAGGATACTTAACTTACAATCTGCCAAATAATTTGTTAGGAATAATTTGGAAAGGCAAATTTAAAGGTCAAAAACAAAAATGGTATGTATTTAAATTTAATGGTAACGATAAAGAAATTAATTTAAAAACAAAAAAACCTGAATTTCTAGAATGGAAGTGGATCGACCTAGAAAATATAACCGATACAGTAGTTGATTTTAAGTTAGAAATTTATAAAAAAATTAAAGAAGAGGTTAAAAAAATTATTAATTAATATTTAATGATTTTAGAGCATCTATCTTCTGACTAATTAAAAATTTTTCTTGGTCAGCAAGATTATCATTATTTAAAAGTTTTTCAGCATTTTTTAAAGAGTCTTCAATATTATTTTTTTTCATATTTTTTATATTATGTATAGAACTTGTTAATATAGACAAAGAATTATCTTTAAACTCCATTATCCCGTCTTCAATATAATATTTTTCTTCTTCATTTTTTTCTAAAATCTTTATTATACCAGGTTTAAGAAATGATATGATTGATATATGATCTTTCAATATTCCCATATCTCCTTCATATCCAGGAACAACAACTTCGGTCACATTATCTTTAGAAATAAATAATTTGTCAGGATTTATTATTTCAACTTTAAATTCTTCACTCATTATGCTGCTGCTTCTTTTGCCATTTTTTCAGCTTTTTCAATTGCCTCTTCTATAGTTCCTACCATATAAAAAGCTGCTTCAGGCAAATGGTCATATTCACCTTTACAAATTGCATCAAACCCTTTTATAGTGGACTCTAAGTCAACAAGCTTACCTGGAGAACCTGTAAATACCTCTGCCACAAAGAATGGTTGAGAAAGAAATCTTTGAATTTTTCTAGCTCTAGCAACTGTTAATTTATCTTCTTCGGATAGTTCATCCATACCCAGAATTGCAATAATATCTTGTAAAGATTTATAAGTTTGAAGCACTTTTTGAACTTCTCTTGCAACTCTATAGTGTTCGTCCCCAACTATTCTTGGATCTAAAATTCTAGATGTAGAATCTAATGGGTCAACTGCTGGATAAATTCCAAGTTCAGCGATCTGTCTGGACAGTACTGTTGTTGCATCTAAGTGCGAAAAAGATGTTGCTGGTGCCGGATCAGTTAGGTCATCTGCAGGAACATATATTGCTTGGACAGATGTTATTGACCCTTTGTTAGTTGTTGTAATTCTCTCTTGCAAATTTCCCATATCAGTTGCTAAAGTAGGCTGATATCCTACCGCAGAAGGAATTCTTCCAAGTAATGCAGAAACTTCTGATCCTGCTTGAGTAAATCTAAAAATATTATCTACAAAGAAAAGTACGTCTTGTCCCTCTTGATCTCTAAAATACTCTGCAACAGTTAAACCAGTTAATGCAACTCTTGACCTTGCTCCTGGTGGTTCGTTCATTTGACCATAAACTAATGCAGCTTTTGATCCAGGGCCTTCAGGTTTAATTACACCGGATTCTATCATTTCATGATAAAGGTCATTCCCCTCTCTAGTTCTTTCTCCAACACCAGCAAAAACTGAGAATCCCCCGTGTGCTTTAGCAATATTATTTATAAGTTCCATAATGATTACTGTTTTTCCAACTCCGGCACCACCAAATAAACCTATTTTACCACCTTTTGCATAAGGTGCTAACAAATCAACCACTTTAATTCCAGTTACTAAAATTTCTGTTTCTGTCGATTGGTCGTTAAATTCAGGAGCTGCTCTATGTATAGGCCAACTTTCTTTAGTTTTGACTTCACCCTTCTCATCAATAGGTTCACCTACTACATTTATAATTCTTCCAAGTGTTTCGGGTCCTACAGGAACTTTTATTGGAGATCCCGTATCAGTTACTTCATCTCCTCTTTTTAAACCTTCTGTAGCATCCATTGCAATTGTTCTAACACTTGACTCTCCTAAATGTTGAGCAACTTCTAAAACTAATTTA
>CACANS010000053.1 GCA_902533945.1 uncultured Pelagibacteraceae bacterium
TAGAAAGTGAAAATGATATAGATTCATGGTTAAAAGAAGCTGATGAAAATGGTGAAATAGCAATTGATACAGAAACCAATTCATTAGATCCTCACCAAGCCAATTTAGTAGGTATCTCATTGTCAACTCAATTAGGTAAAGCTTGTTATATTCCTATAGGGCATAAAAAAGGAAATTTATTAAGTAAAGAAATTATTCTCAAAAAAATTAAAAAAACTCTTGAAGATAAAAGTATTAAAAAAATAGGACAAAATATTAAATTTGATTTTATTGTTTTCTATCAACATGGAATAGAAATGAATGCAATGGAAGATACAATGTTAATGTCATATGTTTTAGATGCTGGAAAAAATAGACACAATATGGATATACTTTCTGAAATCCACCTTGGTCATAAAACAATTAAGTTTAAAGACATAGTTGGAAAAGGAAAAAATCAATTAAATTTTAGTGAAGTAGATATTGAGGTTGCAAAAGATTATGCAGCAGAAGATGCTGATATAACTTTTAGATTATACAAATTACTCAGTTCAAGAATTCGTGAAGAAAATCTTATTAATATTTATGAGATATTTGAAAAACCATTGATTAAAATACTTGCTCAAATGGAAATTTCTGGAATTAAAATTGATCATAAGTTTTTATCTATTTTGTCAAATAAATTTGCTAGCAAAATAAAATTATTAGAGAGAGAAATTTTTAAAATTTCCAATAGAGAATTCAAAATTGGATCTACCAAACAACTCGGTGAAATAATGTATAATGAGCTAAAAATAGGAAACATAAAAAAAACAAGAAAAGGAAGCTTCGCAACTAGCGCAAGTGTACTTGAAGACCTTGCATTTAAAGGTCATAAATTTCCAAAACTAATTTTAGATTGGAGACAAATTTCTAAACTTAAGAACACATACTCAGATACACTTCCAGAATTTATAAATCCAAAAACTAATAGAGTTCATACCTCATTTTTGCTCGCTGCCACAACAACAGGAAGATTAGCTTCAAGTGATCCTAACTTACAAAATATACCAGTTAAAACTGATGATGGTAAAGAAATAAGAAAGTCTTTTATAGCTGAAAAAAATAAAATTTTAATTTCTGCTGATTACAATCAAATAGAAATGAGAATTCTTGCAGATCTTGCAGATGTTAAGCAGTTAAAAAAAGCTTTTAAGAATAATGAAGATATTCATTCACTTACTGCAAGCCAAATTTTTAATACCGATGTAAAAAAAATAAATACTGAAATGAGAAGAAAAGCCAAAGCTATTAATTTTGGGATAATTTATGGAATTTCTCAATATGGACTAGCAAAACAGATTATGGTTTCAAATTCTGAAGCAGAAGAATTTCTGAATTCATATTTTTTAAAATTTCCGGAGATAAAAGATTATATGCAAAGAACAATAAAATTTTGCAGAAAGACAGGATATGTAAATAATATTTTTGGAAGAAAATCACATATAACCGGAATCAATGATAAAAATTTTAATGTAAGAAATTTTCAAGAAAGAGCAGCAATAAATGCTCCAATACAAGGATCAGCATCTGAAATCATGAGACTTGCTATGATGAGATTGAGTGAAAAATTTGAAGATAAAAATCAAATAAATATTAAAATGCTTCTTCAGATTCATGATGAATTAGTTTTTGAAGTTGAAAAAATTGATTTGGAAAATGCTATAAAGCTTATTAAAAATGAAATGATGAGTGTGAAAGAAAGTAAATTTCACACTTTTTCAATGCCACTGACTGTAGATATCAAAACGGGTAAAAATTGGGGAGAACTAAAATAACTATTTAACTATTACTGTTGCCGAAATTGTTTCTATTTAGTATTTTATATTTGTCGAATGAGTCAAACAATAGCCCTAATAGATGATGATAGAAATATTTTAACTAGTATAAGTATTGCTCTGGAAAAAGAAGGGTTTAAAGTTCAAACTTACTTAGACGGCGAAAGTGCATTAATTGGTTTAACCAGAATGCCACCAGATTTAGCAGTCATAGATGTAAAAATGCCTAAGATGGATGGAGAAGAATTATTAAAAAAATTGAGAAAAAAAACATCTTTGCCAGTAATATTTTTAACTTCTAAAGATGAAGAAGTAGATGAATTATTAGGACTTAAGTTAGGTGCAGATGATTTTGTAAAAAAATCTGGAGGATTTTCCATTAAAGTTTTAATTGAAAGAATTAGAGTTCAATTAAGAAAAAAAAATGTAATTACTCCAGAAGATACAAAAAATATTATTTCTCACGGAAAATTAAAACTAGACCCATCACAATTAGAGTGCGAATGGGACGGAAAACAACTACCAGATAAATTAACAACCACTGAGTTTTTGATTGTTCAAGAATTAGCTAGACGACCAGGAATAATTAAAGAAAGATCTCA
>CACANS010000054.1 GCA_902533945.1 uncultured Pelagibacteraceae bacterium
GGATCAAAAAAAAAGACAAAGAGATAAGCTTGGATCTGTAAATTTAAGAGCCGATGAAGAACAAACAAAATATGAAAATGAAATTAAAAAAATGGAGCAAGAAAGACAAGATTTAGTTACTGGAATAATTAAACTAAAAGAAAGTATAAATGAATTAAATCAAAAAGGAAGGGAAAAACTTATTGAAGCATTCGAAAAAGTTAACAGAAAATTTAATGAAGTTTATACAAAGTTGTTTAATGGAGGAAATGCAAAACTTGAATTAGTAGACTCAGAAGATCCTTTGGATGCTGGACTTGAAATGTTAGTAAGTCCTCCTGGAAAAAGATTGCAGTCAATAACACTGCTTTCTGGTGGTGAACAGGCCCTTACTGCTTTATCATTAATATTTGCAGTATTTTTAACAAATCCTGCACCTATATGTGTTTTGGATGAAGTTGATGCCCCTCTTGACGATGCAAACGTCACAAGATTTTGTAATCTACTAGAAGAATTAACTAAGATTACATCAACTAGATTTGTTATCGTTACCCACCATGCCTTAACAATGTCAAAAATGGATAGATTATATGGTGTTACAATGCCTGAAAAAGGAATAAGTCAGCTGGTGGCTGTTGATCTTCAAAAAGCAGAGAGTATGGTTGCTTAGTTGAATGGATGAAGAGAAATTCAAAACTCGCCTTAAAATTGCAAAAAATAAGATAGATTCAAATAAAAACGACAAAAATAAAAGTAACCATAGATCATATTTAGGAATAGCTTTCAAAATGAGCACAGAATTGGTTTCTGCAGTAGTAGTTGGGACAATTATTGGGTTTATTTTAGACAATTGGTTTGGTACTAAACCATGGTTAATTTTATTATTTTTTTTCCTAGGTGTTATTACTGGAATATTAAATGTAATTAGGTCTGCGAAAAAAATGAATAAGTAAATAATTTTAAAAGGAAAATTATGGCGGCAAATCCAATGCACCAATTCAATGTTTATAGAATTGGACCAGAAATAAAAATTGGACAAATAGATATTTCTTTCACAAATGCTAGTTTATTTATGATAATAAGCTCTATTGCTATTATAATAATATTTAATTTAGGTTCAAAAAAAAATTCTTTAATACCGAACAAAATTCAGTTATTAGCTGAATTAAGCTATTCATTTATTTCAAAAATGATTAATGATACAGCTGGTTCTAAAGCAAAACCTTATTTTTCATTCATATTCTCATTATTCATGTTTGTGCTTTTTTGTAATATGTTTGGAATGATTCCATATTCATTTACAGTTACAAGCCATATTATTGTTACATTTGTGCTGGCTTCCTTTATCTTTGTAGGAGTAACTTTTATTGGTTTTATTAAGCATGGATTTGGTTATCTTAAATTATTTGTACCTAGTGGAGTACCCATTGTTTTATTGCCATTAATAGTCGTTATTGAAATAATTTCATATTTAAGTAGACCTATTAGTCTTTCAGTAAGATTATTTGCTAACATGATGGCTGGCCATACAATGATGAAGGTGTTTGGGGGTTTTGTAATTAGCCTTGGTATTATAGGTGGATGGCTTCCACTAAGTTTTTCTGTTGCTCTTACGGGTCTCAAGATATTAGTTGCTTTTCTTCAGGCTTATGTATTTGCAATTTTAACATGCATTTATTTAAATGATGCATTAAATTTACACCATTAAAAAAAGGAGGAAAAAATGGAACTAGAAGCAGCAAAAATGATTGGGGCCGGATTAGCAGCAATAGCTCTTGCCGGAGCTGGTGTTGGAATAGGTATCATATTTGGTAACTATTTATCTGGAGCGATGAGAAATCCTTCTGCAGCCCAAAAACAATTTCCTAATTTGCTATTAGGATTTGCATTAGCAGAAGCAACTGGCTTATTCGGACTAGTTGTGGCTTTAATTATTTTATTTGCATTTTAATTAATGTTAAAAAAAATAGTTTTTATAAATTTAACATTTATATTTGCGATCAATAGTTTCTCGCAAGGAGGTGAGAAAAGTGGTGGCATGCCACAACTAAATCCTGAGTTTTGGGTGTCGCAAATATTTT
>CACANS010000055.1 GCA_902533945.1 uncultured Pelagibacteraceae bacterium
GGTATAACAAGAGAAGATCCAAAACATTATTAATATGATAATGAAAGGAAAAAAATAAAATTATGTCAACTTTTGTATACATGACACGTTGTGATGGTTGCGGTCATTGCGTAGATATTTGTCCATCAGATATTATGCATATAGATGAAACTATTAGACGTGCAAAAAATATAGAACCTAATTTTTGTTGGGAATGTTATTCATGTGTTAAAGCATGTCCTAATCATGCTATTGATGTTCGTGGTTACGCTGATTTTGCTCCTATGGGTCACAGTGTAAGAGTTAGAAGAGAAGAAGAAAAGGGAACAATATCTTGGAAAATTAAATTTAGGAATGGAACAGTAAAAGATTTTGTTTCTCCAATTACTACAAAACCTTGGGGAAAATTTATTCCAAAACTTGCGGAAGGAGACAAACCAAACCAAGGGGAAATTAATTCACAAATTCTTTATTCAGAACCAGAAGGTTTAAATACGAAAAAAGAATTACCTAAAGTAGAAAAAAGTGCTTTTAAAAAAGGTGTTTATTATTAATGGCTAAAAAAACTATTTTTGAAGATTGCGATGTTCTAGTTGTCGGCGGAGGAATGGCTGGAACCGGTGCTGCTTTTGAAGCGAGACATTGGGGAAGAGGTCTAAAAATTATTTGTGTTGAAAAAGCAAACATAGATAGAAGTGGTGCAGTTGCTCAAGGTCTATATGCAATCAACTGTTATATGGGAATGCAGTGGGATGAAAATCAACCCGAAGATCACGTCAGGTACGCACGGAATGATTTAATGGGCATGGTTAGAGAAGATTTAGGTTATGACATGGCTCGTCACGTAGACTCAACAGTTCATATGTTTGATGAATGGGGTTTGCCTATGATGAAAAATGAAAAAACTGGACGTTATCTAAGAGAAGGTAAGTGGCAGATAATGATACATGGAGAAAGTTATAAACCAATTGTTGCTGAAGCAGCAAAAAAATCTGCTGATAAAATATATAATAGAATTATGATTACCCATCTTCTTATGGACGAAACAAAAGTGAATAGAGTAGGTGGAGCAGTAGGATTTAATATGAGAACTGGAGACTATTATGTCTTTAGAGCAAAAACAGTAATAGTAGCAGCAGGTGGGGCATCACATATATTTAAACCAAGAGCTGTTGGTGAAGGGATGGGTAGAACATGGTATGCACCTTGGAGTAACGGTTCTGCTTATGCATTACCAATCGCAGTTGGAGCTAAAATGACTCAAATGGAAAATAGAATTGTTTTATGTAGATTTAAAGATGGGTACGGGCCTGTAGGCGCATATTTTTTACATTTAAAAACTTATACTCAAAATGCCAATGGAGAGAATTATGAAAAAAAATGGTATGAACATACTAAAGAAATGGTTGGCGAATACATAGATCATCATCCAACACCGACTTGTTTACGTAATCATGCTTTTATTCAAGAAACAATGGCTGGAGGTGGACCAATTCATATGGTCACTACAGAAGCATTTCAAGACCCACATTTAGAAACAGTTGGTTGGGAAAATTTCTTAGGTATGACAGTTGGACAGGCAGTTGTATGGGCATCACAAAATATTGATCCAAAATATACTAATCCTGAATTAACTACATCGGAACCATATGTTATGGGTTCACATGCTACCTGTTCAGGTGCATGGGTTAGTGGCCCAGAAGATCTTTCACCTCCAGAATATTTTTGGGGATATAATAGAATGTTAACTGTAGAAGGTCTTTTTGGAGCTGGAGATACAGTAGGTGGCAGTGCTCATAAATTTTCATCTGGTTCTTTTACAGAAGGACGTTTAGCTGCAAAAGCTGCGGTAAAATACATACAAGATAAAAAAGCTGAAGACATCAAAGTATCAGATACCCAATGTGAAAATTTTAAAGAGATTATCTATAAACCATTAGAGAATTATACTGTTGGAAGAAATGAAATTACCGGAGGAACAGTATCTCCAAGCTATATTTCTCCAATCCAGGGACTTCAAAGACTTCAAAGAATTATGGATGAATATGTAGGTGGTATAGCTACTAACTAC
>CACANS010000056.1 GCA_902533945.1 uncultured Pelagibacteraceae bacterium
TGACTGGGGAAATTTTCCTTTAATATTTTTTTTATTTTTAATGTTTATCGGAGGGTGTGCGGGATCGACGGCATGTGGAATTAAAATTTTTAGATTTCAATTATTAATTAATTTTATGTCAAATCAACTGAAAAAAATTATATATCCTAGAGGGATTTTTATTATTAAATATGATGAGAAAAATATAGATGATAAATTTATAGCATCAGTGATATCTTTTATTTTTTTATATATTTCTATATTTTTTATAATTACTTTACTTTTATCTTCTACTGGTCTAGATTTTTTAACTTCGATCTCTGCTGCCGCAACTTCAATTTCAAATGTCGGGCCAGGTTTGGGTGAAATGATAGGACCAAATGGTAATTTTTCTGAATTATCAATATTTTCTAAATGGATTTTATGTGCTGGAATGATTTTAGGTAGACTAGAGTTGTTTGCTATATTAATATTGTTCTTACCATCTTTCTGGAGAAAATATTAATGTCAGAAAAAAAACATAGCTGGATAGAATCGTTACTGGTTTACAAAGATATCCGAATGCTTAGAATATTACTGCTTGGATCAATAAGTGGTTTTCCGTGGGTTCTGATTGCAAGTAGTTTAAGTCTTTGGTTAAAAGAAGAAGGACTTAGTAGGTCAACAATAGGATGGGCAGGTTTAATATTTGGTGTTTATGCCTTTAATTATTTGTGGGCTCCAATAATAGATAGAATTCAAATACCTTTTTTAACAAAAAAACTAGGCCATAGAAGAGGATGGATAGTTTTAATGCAAATTACAATTTTATTTAGCTTAGTAGTTTGGAGTTTCATGAACCCAACAGAAAATTTAGCTCTATTAATTACTGTAGGATTAATTATTGCGATCGCATCTGCTACCCAGGACATAACAGTTGACGCATTAAGAATTGAACAGATAAATGCAAACGAAGGAAAATCAATGGCTGCTGGTGCTGCGATGGCAGTTGTTGGCTGGTGGACAGGTTATAAACTAGGCGGTGTAATTGCGTTATTTACTGCAGAATTTTTTCAAAAAATAGGTGATGCAGACTATTGGCAGACTACTTTTCTTGTTTTAGGAATTGTAATTATTTTAATGAATATTGGCTTGATGTTTGTTCATGAACCAATTGAAACTGATAGACAAGCAAAACAACGGGAAACTGATAAATTAATTGAAGGGAAACTTGGGTCTAATAATATTATAACTAATTTTATTGCCTATATTACTGGAACAATTGGTGGACCTATAATTAGTTTTTTCAGGAAAAATGGATTCGCTATCGCAGCAGGAATATTAGGATTTGTATTCTTATTTAAAATTGGAGAAGCGTTTCTTGGACGGATGTCTATTGTTTTTTACAAAGAAATTGGATTTTCGAAAGGACAGATTGCAATTTACTCAAAAGGTCTTGGTTGGATTACAACTGTTGTTTTCACATTATTAGGTGGAATAATGGCAATGAGAGCAGGAACCATTAAAACAATGTTCTTTGCTGGAGGATTAATGGCTCTAACAAATCTACTTTTTGCACTTTTGGCTTGGACAGGTAAATCTGAATTATTATTTGCAATTGCTGTTATTGCTGACGATATTACCGCGGCATTTGCAACGGTAGCATTTGTTGCTTTCATTTCATTGTTGGTTGATAGAACTTATACAGCTACTCAATATGCATTGCTTGCTTCAATTGGTACGGCTGGCCGTACATTGCTAGCATCTACGTCAGGAGCATTAGTTGATGGTTTAGAAAAAGGAGGGTCTATATCGATAAATGGTCCAAATTTTTTAAGGTTTATTGACTTAACAATTCCTATTCCTAGTGTTGAGAATCCTTGGGCAGTTTTCTTTATTATTACAACTGTAATGGTAATTCCTTCTTTAATTTGTTTGTGGTTTATAAGAAATAAAATAAAACTTGGTGCAAAATAATTATTACTCAACATATCCCTGTATAAATATATACGAACGTCCTTCGATTAATTCTAAAATTAGCTCTCAAATTATTTATGG